>RFMG01000272.1 GCA_009927835.1 Verrucomicrobiota bacterium
GCTTCATCGTCGCTCCCTCACGGATGATCGATGCCACCGCATTGTTCCCCACCAGAATCTCGTTCACCGCCAGCCGACCCCCACCGTCCGATCTTTTTAACAGCAGCTGGGCGCAGACCGCCCGCAGGGAATTGGCCAACATGGTCCGGATCTGCTCCTGCTGGTTGCTCGGGAAAGCGTCGATGATTCGGTCCACCGTCTTGCGCGCATTGTTCGTGTGCAGCGTGCCAAACACCAGCAACCCCGTCTCCGCCGCCGTCAGGGCCAACGCGATCGTTTCCAGATCCCGCATCTCCCCCACCAGCACCACATCCGCATCCTCCCGCAACGCCGCCTTCAGGCCCGCGGCAAAACTCGGGGTCTCGTTCGGCACCTCCCGCTGGGTGATCACCGATTTTTTGTTCGGATGCACAAACTCGATCGGTTCCTCGATCGTCACGATGTGCCGGGAATGATGCGTGTTGATCGAATCCACCACCGCCGCCAGCGTGGTCGATTTTCCCGAGCCCGTCGGCCCCGTCACCAGCACCAATCCGGATTTGTAATTTCCAAAACTTTCGATCACCGGCGGTACCCCCAGCTCCTTCAGGGTCTTGATTTTGGTTGGGATAATCCGAAACACCGCCCCATATCCGTGAAGCTGCTTGTAAAAGTTACAACGGAACCGGTTGTTCTCATCCATCTCATACGCAAAATCCAGATCCCCCGTCTCCGTGAACTTCCTCCAGGCAGGCGGGGAACAGATCGGCTCCAGAAGGCGGACGATCGTTTCGCGATCCAAAGGGGAATCCCCGATTGCCGTAACTTCACCATGCCGCCGGATCTTCGGGGGTTGCCCCTCCAGCAGGTGCAGATCGCTTCCCCCCCGCTCCACCAGCACGGAGAAAAGCTCGTCGATCGGATGCTTCACCGCAACTCCCCCGCCAACGCCGTGGCAAACGCCTTTTTGTTCTCTGCCCTCCGATACGCCTCCTCCCCCGTGATGACCCCCTTGTCCAGCAACTCCTGCAAACTGTCGTCCATGAGCTTCATCCCCAGTTTTTTTCCGGTCTGCATCACTCCCGGAAGCATGAACGTCTTTGCCTCGCGGATCAGATTTCCCACGGCGGGGTTATTCACCAAAACCTCCAGCGCCAGCATCCGCCCGTGCCCGTCCTTTCTCGGAATCAACTGCTGGCAGACAATCCCCCGCAACGACTCGCTGACCATCGTCCGGATCTGCGCCTGCTGCTCGATCGGGAACACATCCAGCAACCGGTCCAGCGTCCGTGCCGCCGTGCTGGTGTGCAGCGTGCCGAGAACCAAATGCCCCGTTTCCGAGGCGCTGATCGCAAGGGAAATCGTTTCCAGATCCCGCATCTCCCCCACCATGATCACATCCGGGTCCTCCCGCAGCGCCGCCCGCAGGGCGCTGGAAAAGCTTGCCGTGTTGGCGCCAACTTCCCGCTGCGAAACCTGACAACCCGCCGGCTGAAAAACATACTCGATCGGATCCTCCAACGTAATGATGTGATCTTTTCTCTCCCGGTTGATGTGGTCCACCATCGAAGCCAAGGTCGTCGACTTTCCACTCCCCACCGCGCCCGTCACCAACACCAGCCCGTTGTGATACCTCGTCAGCGTTTTAAGAACGGGGGGCAACCCCAACTCGTCCATCGTGCGGATCTTGTTCGAAATCACTCGGAAGACCGATTCCCACCCGCGCCGTTGGCGGACCACACTGGTTCGAAACCGGGCCAACCCCTCCGCCTCATAACAAAAATCGAAGGACCCGTGCTCCTCCACCCGCGCAATCTGTTTCGGAAGAAGGAACGATCGGGCCAGCTGCTCGGTCTCCTCCTTGCTCAGATGCCGGGCGCCACTCCCCTCCAAAGGCGAAAGCTGGCCGTGTGTCCTCACCAGGGCGGGGGCATCCGGTCCCAAATGCAGATCACTCGCCCCCATCTCCACTGCCCGCTCCAAATACGCCCGCACCACGCTGCTGTCCTGTGCCGTTTCCCCACCCCCCGCCTGTGCGATCAGGCCGCGCAACATCGCCACGTGCTCCCCCGCCAAAAGCTGCTGCTCCTCCATCAAGTCCAGCGCGGCCATCTTCGGATTGGCCGTGATCAGCACACGAACCTGATCCGCCTGCTCCTTCTTCAGCCACCCCTGCTCCAGGCTGGTGGTCAGGACATATTCGTTGTACATCGCACTCATGGACTGAACCCAAAGCATCCCCCGCTTCCCCGTTTCGATCAATCGCAACCAACCATTTCCCCTGCCCCTTCAGGAAATCTGTGGATAACTTGAGGCCATGACCAAGGATCAGGCCGCCGCCGCCCTCCGGGAGATCGGCACGATTCTCGAACTGCAAGGCGAGAACCCTTTCAAGTGCCGGGCCTACCTCTCCGCCGCCCGCACCCTGGAGACCGCCCCCGCCGATCTGGCGGAACTCGTCCGCGCCAACCGCCTCGGTGAGCTGCCTGGCATCGGGGAGGCCCTGCGCGAAAAAATCACCACCCTGGTCACCACCGGCAAACTCCCCTACCTCGATCAACTCCGCTCCTCCATCCCCTCGGGCCTTCTCGCCCTCCTCGACCTGCCCGGCCTCGGACCCAAGAAGCTCCGGGCCCTCCGCGAAAAACTGAAAATCGAATCCCTCCAAGCCCTCCAAAAAGCCTGCGAGGACGGCCGCCTCGCCTCCCTCGACGGCTTTGGGCAGAAAACCGCCACCAACCTTCTCGAGGCCATCGCCCGCCGCGCCACCTACAGCAAGCTCCACCGTCTCGGCGATGCCCTCCCTGCCGCAAAAATCCTGCTCGAACATGTAAAGAAATGTCCCGCCGTCCAGAAAGCCGAAATCGGCGGTAGCCTCCGGCGCGGAAAAGAAATCGTCAAGGACCTCGACCTCATTGCCGCCTCCTCCCGTCCCAAGGTCGTCATGCAGGCCTTCGTTTCCGCACCCAATGTGGAAAAGGTCATTGCCCACGGGGAGACAAAATCCAGCGTCCTTCTCGCAGGAGGCATCCCCTGCGACCTCCGCGTCATCCCCCCCGAGGCTTGGGCCACCGCCCTCGCCCACTTCACCGGATCCAAAGAACACAATATCGCCCTTCGCCAGCGCGCCATCGATCGGGGCCTTCACCTGAGCGAATGGGGGCTGTTCAAGGGAAAGTCCAAAACCCCCATGAAATTGAGGGAGGAGAAAGACCTCCACAAAGCCCTCGGCCTTTCCTTCATCCCTCCCGAACTTCGCGAGGACAGCGGGGAGATCGTCGCCGCCGAAAAGAACGATCTGCCCGACCTGCTCACCCGCGACCAGATCCGGGGATGCCTTCACAACCACACCAACGCCAGCGACGGGCAGGACACCCTCGCCGCCATGGCCCAGACCGCCGCCGACCTTGGCCTGGAGTGGCTCGGCATCGCCGACCACTCGAAATCCTCATTCCAAGCCCACGGCCTGGATGAAAAACGCCTTCTCGCCCAGCTCGACGAGATCCGCTCCCTGAATTCAAAAAAGCCGAGGTGCACCCTTCTCGCCGGCACCGAATGCGACATCCTGAAAGGCGGAAAACTCGATTTCCCCGACTCCCTCCTTTCGGAATTGGACTATGTCATCGCCTCCGTCCATGCCGGATTCAGCTCGGACGAGGAGGAGATGACCAATCGGGTCATCCGCGCGATGGAAAATGAGCACGTCACCTGCCTGGGCCATCCCACGGGA
Organism: Verrucomicrobiota bacterium; assembly: GCA_009927835.1. Lineage (GTDB taxonomy): Bacteria > Verrucomicrobiota > Verrucomicrobiia > Methylacidiphilales > Verrucolacustridaceae > Verrucolacustris. Next base: position 3,710 of record RFMG01000272.1, read on the forward strand.
CGCCTCCTTCTCGAGCGGGAATCCTACGCCCTGAACATTCCGAAAATTCTCGATGCGGCGGCCGCCACCGGGACTTGGATCGAGCTGAACGCCAACCCCTGGCGGCTCGACCTCGACTGGCGCTGGTGGCACAAAGCCCGCGATCTGGGGATCCTTTGCTGCATCAACCCCGACGCGCACAAAACATCCCACCTTCGTTTTCTCGATATCGGCGTCACCCTCGCCCGGAAAGGCTGGCTCCGTGCCAAGGACGTGGTGAACACCCGGACGTTGGCCCAGCTTCGAAAACTGCTGTAACGGAATTTGCGGTTTCTTCTCCCGCACTTAGCCTGAAGATCCGTGTATCTCCACTCCATCGGCACCGCAGTCCCCCCACGCGCCTTCACGCAAGCCGAGGTTTTCTCCGCCCTGGAAAACACCCCGAAATATCATGAACTGACTTCCCGCTCCCGTGCCCTCCTCCGTAAGGTCCTCGGCAACCGCAACGGGATCGAAACCCGCCACTTTGCCCTCGATCAGATGGAGGATGCCTTCGTTTTTGAACCGGACAAAATGATCCGCCGCTTCCGCGAGCATGCCCCCCGGCTGGCGGAAGCCGCCGCCCGCAAAACAGTGGAAAAATCCGGCCTCCGGTTGTCCGAGATCGACGCCCTTCTCGTCGCCACCTGCACCGGGTACCTCTGCCCGGGCCTGACGAGTTACCTCTCCCAAAGCCTCGGCCTTTCCCCCTCCCTCGCTTTCCTCGATCTGGTCGGTCTCGGTTGCGGAGCCGCGCTCCCAGCCCTCCAACAAGCCTCCTCCCTGGTTGCCTCGGGTCAGGCCAACCACGCCCTCGTCGTCTGCGTGGAGATCTGCTCCGCCGCCTCATACCTCGACGACGACCCCGGCGTTCTGATCAGCGCCTGCCTCTTCGGGGATGGCGCCGCGGCCGCAATCGTCTCCGCTCAGGCGCCGGAGGCAAAAAGAAAGGTCCGTTGGGTGAAATCCGCCTCTCATCTCGAGCCGGATCACCGGGACTATCTTCGCTTTGACCACCGCGACGGCCTCCTGCGAAATCTGCTCGCCCCCGAAGTCCCCGTCCTCGCCGCCCGCCACGCCCGGACGGTCTTCGAACGGGCCGGGATGAGGAAAGAAGATATCTCCGGCTGGGTCTGGCATGCAGGCGGACGGGATGTGCTGGCCGCCCTCCGCCAGGAATTCTCGCTGGAGGAAAAGGAGACCGAGCACAGCTCGGAAATTCTTCGCCGCCACGGGAATATGAGCAGTCCCTCCTGCCTCTTTGCCCTCGATTCCGCGTTGCAAAACGGAATCCCGGACGGAAACTGGTGGCTCGCCTCCTTCGGGGCCGGGTTCTCCAGTTACGGCGCCCACCTCGAAGTCCGCTCATGAGCGTCCGCCGCCTCTCCCCCGAAATTCTCGACTCCCTTCCCTCCTCCGACCCCTCCGCCTTGGCCAGCCGGCGCGATCTTCAACGCCTCCACCCTCTTCTCGGCCAAACCCGCCACTGGCTTCGTTGGTTTCAAAAAAGATTCCCGGATCGCCCCCCTGCCAGCTTGACCGACCTGGGTTGCGGCGACGGACATCTCCTCACCCTCCTGCTGCCCAAGGCTTTCCCAAACGGCGGCCATGGCTGCCGTCTCTTTTTTGTGGACCGCCAACCCAGCGTCCCCGATTCCGCCCTCGAACTCCTTCGCCGCCAAAACTGGCTGCCCACGGTCATTCCATCCGATCTTCGCAAGGGGTTCTCCTCCGTCCCTCCATGCGAACTCATCCTCTGCAATCTTTTCCTTCACCATTTTCACGATTCCGAGTTGCGGGATTTTTTCAAAACGATCTCCGCTCTCACCCCGATGTTTGCGGCAGCCGAACCTCTCCGGGGCTTCGCGGGAGCCATGGGTTCGCGTCTGTTGAAATTCCTCGGTTGCCATTCGGTCACCCTCCACGATGCCCGGGTCAGCGTTCAGGCCGGTTTCCGTGACCATGAACTTTCCGGATTATGGCCCCATTTTCCCGACTGGTCCCTTACCGAACGTCGCATCGGACTTTTCACCCATTTTTTCTGTGCCGAGAAGTCCCCATGAAGCGGGTGACGATTGTTGGAGGGGGCTTGGCCGGCCTCACCCTCGGGCTGCAACTCCGTCAACGAGGTGTCCCCGTGCTGCTTCACGAGGCAGGCACCTATCCGCGTCATCGGGTCTGTGGGGAATATCTGAGTGGTCGCGCCATATCCATCATCGAATCCCTGGGACTGCGTCCCGGACTCGATGATTTGGGAGCCGTGGAATCTTCCGATGTCCTCCTTTCGCTGGGTTCTTCGGTCCTCTCCCGCCGAACCCTCCCGCGACCTGCCCTCTGCCTCTCCCGATACGAGTTCGACCGCTTCTTAGTCCAGGAGTTGACGAAGGCCGGAGGCGATATCCAAACCGGCCATCGTGTCCCAGCCCAACCCGCGGAGGGAACGGTGTTGGCCACGGGTCGTCAGCCCTCCGCCACCCAAAACGGTTGGCGCTGGTTCGGTCTGAAAGCTCACGCCCGAAATGTGGATTTGGAAGCGGGCTTGGAGATGCACCTCTCCACCCGCGGCTACATCGGCCTTTGCCGGATCGAAAAGAATCAGGTCAATGTGTGCGGGCTGTTCCGAGCCCGCTCCCCCGTGTCCGATCTGGCCACCCAATGGAAAGACTGGCTGGGCGGGGATCCCGACTCCCTGCTTCGGCAAAGAATCTGCCACGCCGATTGGGACGAATCCTCCTTTAGCTCCATAGCCGCACTCTCGCTGTCGCCCCAGCGAGCCTCGGCCCAGGCGGGCCTGCGGATCGGGGATGCCCTCACGATGATTCCCCCCGTCACGGGAAACGGGATGTCGATGGCGATCGAGGGAGCCGATCGGGCCGCGAGACCTTTGGTGGACTGGTCCTCCAACAAGCTGGGCTGGGACTCCGTCGCCGAAACAGTCGCCTCCTGTCTCGACTCAGCCTTTGCCCCCAGGCTCCGCCACGCCCGCTGGCTTCAGCACGCCATGTTCGATCCGATGGCCCGATCGGTCGTCTGGAATCTCTCCCGGATGTTTCCCGATTTTCCATCCCTCCTGTTTCGTCTGACCCGATAATTTTTCTTTCGCCTAGCTCTTGGGTTTGGACGATAATTTTCGCGTGGATTGGAATAAACTCACCGAAAACGCACAGAAAGCCCTCGCATCCGCCCAAACCGCCGCGGCCCAGCAGGGTCACCAGGCGGTCGAGGTCGAACATCTTCTTCACTCCCTCTCCAACCAGGAAGATGGACTCATCCCCCGTCTGATCGAGAAGCTCGGCGCTCAACCCGCCCGGTTTGCCGAACGGCTCGAATCGGAAATTGCCCGCCTCCCCAAGGTCTCTGGCCCGGGCGTCTCCCCCGGGAGCACGATGATCACCCCCAGACTCCAATCCCTTCTGGGTCGGGCCGCCGAGGAGGCCTCCAAACTCAAGGACGAGTACATCAGCGTTGAGCATCTTCTTCTCGCCGCCCTGAAGGAGGACTCCCACACCGGAGCCGCCAAGGTCCTCAAGGAGTTTGGCATCACCAAGGACAAGCTCCTCACCGCGCTTCAGACGGTTCGCGGGGGTCAACGCGTCACCTCCGCCAATCCGGAGGCCACGTATGAGTCCCTCGAAAAATACGGGCGCGACCTCACTCGCCTCGCCCGTCAGGGCAAACTGGATCCCGTCATCGGACGCGATCAGGAAATCCGCCGTACCGTCCAGGTCCTTTCCCGCCGCACGAAGAACAATCCGGTCCTCATCGGTGAACCCGGCGTGGGCAAAACCGCCATCGTCGAGGGCCTGGCCCGGCGGATCGTGGCCGGAGACGTGCCGGAAAGCCTGAAGGAGAAACGGATCGTCGCCCTGGATCTCGGAGCCCTCGTTGCCGGTGCAAAATTCCGCGGAGAGTTCGAGGAACGGCTGAAAGCCGTTCTCAATGAGGTGGTCAAGGCTGAGGGGGGAATCGTTCTCTTCATCGACGAGATCCACACGATCGTGGGAGCCGGCAAGGCCGAAGGGGCGATGGATGCGGGCAATATGCTCAAACCCATGCTCGCCCGGGGGGAACTTCACTGCATCGGCGCGACCACGCTGGACGAATACCGTAAATACATCGAGAAGGATGCCGCCCTCGAACGCCGCTTCCAACCCGTCATGGTGGAGGAACCCTCCGTTGAGGATACCGTCTCCATTCTCCGCGGACTTCGCGAACGGTATGAGGTTCATCACGGGGTCCGCATCCAGGATGCGGCCCTGGTCGCCGCCGCCACCCTTTCCAACCGCTACATCACCGACCGCTTCCTTCCCGACAAGGCCATCGACCTGATCGATGAGGCCGCCGCCAAGCTGCGGACCGAAATCGAGTCGATGCCGGAAGAGCTCGAAAATCTTCAGCGACGCATTCTTCAACTCGAAATCGAGCGGGAAGCCCTAAAAAAGGAAAAAGACACCGCCTCCAAGGAACGACTGAAAGTTTTGGAAAAAGAGTTGGCCGACCTGAAGGCGAAACGGGATGCTCTCCACGCCCGCTGGCAGGCCGAGCGGGGCGGAGTCGAATCCTCCCGCAAGATCCGCGAGGAGATCGAGAGGATTCGCCAACAGATCGAAACAGCCCAACGCGCCTACGACCTGAACAAAGTTGCGGAGCTCCAATATGGGAAACTTCCCGAGCTTGAAAAAAAGCTGAAAGATGCGGAGGCCGCCGCCGAGAATAAGGACAAGGACGCGAAACCTCGTCTTGTCCGTGAAGAGGTCACGGCGGAGGAAGTCGGTCAGGTTGTCGCCCGCTGGACCGGCATCCCCGTCTCCCGCCTTCTTGAGGGGGAAAAGGACAAGCTTCTCCGGCTCGACAAAATTCTCCACGAGCGGGTCATCGGGCAGGACGAGGCCGTCCAAGCGGTGGCCGATGCCGTGGTCCGGGCGCGCTCCGGACTCAAGGACCCAAAACGTCCGATCGGCTCCTTCCTCTTTTTGGGACCAACGGGCGTCGGCAAAACCGAACTGGCCAAGGCCCTTGCCGCCACCTTGTTTGACAGCGAGGACGCCGTGATCCGCATCGACATGTCGGAGTACATGGAAAAACACGCCGTCTCGCGCCTCATCGGGGCGCCCCCCGGCTATGTGGGATACGAGGAGGGCGGACAGCTCACCGAGGCCGTTCGTCGCCGCCCCTACTGTGTGATCCTTTTTGATGAAATCGAAAAGGCCCATGGGGATGTCTTTAACACCTTTTGCAGATCCTCGACGACGGTCGCCTGACCGACAGCCAGGGCCGGACGGTGGATTTCAAAAACACCCTGATCATTATGACCTCGAACATCGGCTCGCCCCTGCTCATGGAGGGACTCGACTCCAAGGGAGAAATCACGGAAAAGGCCCGCAAGTCGGTTATGGGAGAACTTCGGAAACATTTCCGCCCTGAATTTCTCAACCGGGTGGATGAAATCGTTCTCTTTAAGCCCCTCACCCTCGCCGAAATCAAAACGATCGTGGATCTTCTCCTGAATCTCCTCCGGCAGCGATTGGCCGAACGTCGCCTGACGCTCGTACTCTCCGACGCCGCCCGGGAACATATCGCCCGCGAGGGGTACGACCCCGTCTATGGAGCCCGACCTCTCAAGAGGTATCTTCAGCGCGAGGTGGAAACACGCCTGTCCCGCAAACTTCTCTCCGGCGACATCCCGGACGGCTCCACTCTCACCCTGGCCTACAAGGACGGGCAGTTGGACATTCAGGTCGGCTCTTCTAAAAAATAAGCCCTATGCCCTCCTTTGACGTCGTTTCCGAAATCAACATGGCCGAGATGTCCAATGCCCTGCTCATGGCCCGCAAGGAGCTTGCCAGCCGCTTTGATTTCAAAGGGGTCGAATGGGAAATCGCTGAGGAAAAGGACAAGCTGGTCCTCTCCGCCAACGACCAGTTCAAGCTCGATGCCCTGCGGGAAATCGTGATGGGCAAACTCGCCAAGCGCGGAATCCCACTGAAAAACCTTGAGCCCAAGGACGCGGAGCTTTCCTCCGTCGGGCGGGCCCGTCAGGAGGTACTGCTCAAACAGGGTCTCTCGGGCGAAAATGCCAAATCGGTCAGTCAGTCGGTCCGCTCCTCCGGCCTCAAACTTCAGGCGGCGATCGAGGGCGGAAAGGTCCGCGTCTCGGGAAAAAACCGGGACGATCTGCAGTCGGCGATTGCCCATTTGCGAGGTCTCGACTTCCCCGTCTCCCTCTCCTTTAATAACTTTCGTGATTAAATCCATCGTCTCGGCGCTCCTTTTGAGTTGCCTGTCCACCTACGCAGCTGACGAAACCGTCAAAACCGCTCAAGCAGCTGGTCCAAGCTCGCTGGTCTGGCCAACCCAGATGCCCTCAAGGATTTATATACTTCCGGTGAAAATCGACCCCGCGGCCATTGCCGACGCAAAAAGAAAGAACGAGGAGGGAATTTCCATCCTCCCCGCCGATGAAGAGGAGTCCAAAAAGAAACTGGCAGACCTGAAAACCGATCTGACGGCTGCGATTCTTGAAAAAATGAAGGACGCCGAACTCCCCGCCCAGATCTGGACCAGCTCCTCTCCTGTCCCCGCCGATGGATGGAAGCTGGAGGGTAACGTGGTGAATCTCGACCCCGGCAAAAAGGTCATTGGAACGGATAACCCCGTGGTTGGGATCGTTATCTCCGTTGCGGACGCCACTCACCCCATCGACCAGCCTTTTCTCGTCTATAACTGCTCGGCGAAGGCGAAGATGTCTCCCGGGCCGGGCATCAGCCCCTTTGCGAAGGTTGGCAACATGATCGCCAAGGGCACAGGCCTGCAGGAGTCGATGCAGGTCGGCCGTTTGGCCGGCAGCGTGGCCGAGCAGTTCGGTGAAGCCATGGAAAAACATGGCATAAAGAAAAAAGACGATTAATTCGGTCGCTTCGGCAACTCCAATTTGGGCCCATGCCGGGGGCTCCAGGGATTGCTTTGAAACTCTCCGGACGACAAAGCGGTTTTCATCTCCTTGGCTAATTTGAAAATCCCCTCCAGTCGGACTCCCTCCCACTCCTTCCCGTATCCGGCGAGATTCTTCTCCGCCAAATCCAGAAGCCGGTAGGCGGGTGCAAGACGTTGCCGATGCACCCGGTGGCCGGGATGTTCAAAATGCTTTCGCAGATGAACGAAGGCCCCCGCCAATTGGATCAATCCCTGATAAAAGCCCGCCCCCCGCGCCTTCCGCCCCTCTTCCAGCCAAAGGGACTCAAGAACATCGTGGGCCTCGTAATAATCCTCACGGTTAAAGTGGTGAAAGTAAGCGGCGTAGCGCACGTCCCTGCCCTGCGGATCCACCCCGTCCCATAATTCGGAAATCCTGCTTGCTTTTTTCGCCATGCGGCCATCGTAGCGGTTTTTTTTCTATCGCGAAGCTCTTGCCGAACCCATGCCGGTCAGTACCTTGCGCCCATGGGAGCGACCCCGGATCGAGCCAGTGCGGCGGCCAAGATTTTGGCCCAACCGTCCGACTACAAGGTGTGCGAGGGTTGCGGAAGTATTGTGCTGAAAAAAGCCCTTCTTTGCCCCAACTGCCACGCGTATCGCTTCGACGAATCGGTCTCCCGCGTCCAACAGCAGGCGGAGGTGCTCGGCTCCCGGGAGGCCGCTTCGGTTACCAAAGACGACTACAGCTAGCCTGCCGGCTCGTCTCCCAACCACCCCTCCGCTAGGGTTTGCGGGTGAAACTCACTTTGGGTCATAGCCCCGATGCGGATGATGCC
>RFMG01000104.1 GCA_009927835.1 Verrucomicrobiota bacterium
GGCCACCTCCTTTTCGATGAGTTTGTTCGTCGATCCTACGGGTCCGACGATATTGACAATATTCAGCGAACTGACGAAGCGGGCACCTCCCTCGGTGCGGACATAAAAGTAGTCCTCTTCCTGTTGCGACTCGGTAAGTGGGGATTGAAGAAGTTTGCCAGGCCAGCCGATTTCTGGGGGAGGGGAGGACAAGGTATTGCCTTGTGCAGCCATTGGATCGGCAGGTGTGCTGGCGGGTGCAGGTGCGGGCATATTCATGCTGCTTTCAGCAGGCTCCAGATTTTTGGCAGGGGAGGGGCCGGGAGGTTGGGAATTTTGAACGGGCATGGGGGGCGGAGTAGGCTCCGGGGTTTGAGGGGTCGGAGAAACGACCTGAGCAGGGTTAGGAATCGGAGCGGCGGAAAGTTGGGTAGGGGGTTGGGGCCGGGAGGTGATGGCCTGAAACTGAACCGTGCCTGCTGGAGCGCCGTCCATTTTCTCGATCTTGTGAGATTCGTTCAGGGCAATTCTTAAACCAGATTTGGGCGGAATGGTTACTTGGGAATCACCCAACAGAAAAATTGCGGGAGTGGTAGCCGTGGAGGGAAGACTCACAAGGATTGTCTGTTTGCCCGCTGAGTTGAATCCATAGCTGACGTTACAACTTTGGCCGTCGAGCTGGATCGACTGTCTGGGTGTGCCCTGCTTCACAAACTCAGCCACACCTCCTTTGGCGTCAAACACGACAAGAGACCCATCCTCCTGCAACGAAAGATTGGTCGGAGGCGAACTTGCGCTGGAGAGGACCGGTGTGAAAAAAAGGAGTGCGGACAAGATACTATATGTAGTGCCAGTCCCTTTCGACATCCCTATATAAAGGAGATGGAAAAACGAAATGTCTATTCAAGGGCTTACCCATTGGGAGCAATTTTGTTTTTTTAAAAACTTCCTGCAAAGCGCTGAAAGACAAGTAGATCAGACATTTTGAATAAAGTTGTTCGAAAGATATTTTGAAAACAGGTTCATGCCGCCCAAAAGCCACAGTAAAGCAGCCAGTGCCAGATATGGGCCGTAGGGCACTTTGATTCCCAATTTTTGTTTCCTCTTGTTGAGAATTCCGATTCCCACCGCCGTCCCAATCAGGGAGGAGACAGCCAAAAGAAAAGGCAAACTCGGCCATCCCAAAAAGGCCCCCAAGGCGGCAAGTAACTTCGCATCCCCGATGCCCATCGCCTCTTTTTGTAGAAACCATGAGGCGGTGCGGGCGACGAGCCATAAGGCCCCACCCGCGATGGCAGCCGAAAGAGAGGATCGGATCATGGCATCCACAGGATCCTGTTTTCCCTGAAGTGCGGGAAAAAGATAGCTGAGGGAAATTCCGGCAACCACTCCCCCGATTGTCAGGAAATCGGGGATTACGAGATAATCGAGGTCGATCGCGGAGGCGACGATCAGACCCGAAACCAACAGTGCGTAGATGCCAAAAAGTTCCGGAGGATAGAGGGTCCAAAGGGCAGCAAGAGCAAAAGCTGTTCCGGCCTCAACCATCGGGTAGCGGGGATCCAGATGGGCGCCACAACAGCGCGACCGTCCCTGTAAGAGGAAATAACCCACAATCGGCAGATTGAAAAAACCGGGTATTGGGACGCCACACGCCGCACAGCGGGAGGGAGGATGGAGAATCGATTGGCCTAGCGGAATCCGAAGGATGCAGACATTGAGAAAGGAGCCAAGAATGGCGCCAAAAACAAAAACAAAAAAAGTCACCAGGGGAGGTGGGATCATAAGGGGCGCCCGGCCGCGCCAAAAAGAGCCTGGCGCATCACCTGGAGGGGAGCGGGTTTTTTTGACCAAATTTCGAATGAGAGTGCGCCTTGGTGGAGAAGCATGCCCAACCCATCCTCCGCAGGACATCCACGCGTGCGTGCGGTTCGGACCAAGGGCGTAAAATCTTTCCGATAGATGGTGTCGTAGACGCGTAGGGGGGGATTTAAGTGTTCCTCGGGAACGGGCAAGGGATCTGCCTTGTCAAGACCCAGGCTGGTGCCGTGAATCAGAAGATCGGTTTCGGCGAGGGCTTTTCCAATCGTTTCTGGATCCCAGTCGAGTTGTCGGATCGGAAAGCGGCCGGCGACCAAAGGGGTAAGCTCTCGGAGAAGTTCCTGCGACCGCCGCGGGTCCCGGTTGGTCAAGGTGAGGGAGGTACAGCCGATCGGGACCAAGGATCGGGCAATCGATTGACCCACACCCCCGCAACCGAGAAGCAGTGTTCGCGCAGGTGGCAGGGAGCCGGGCCAAACCTCACGGATTGCCCGGGCCCAGCCCTCTGCATCGGTGCTGAATCCATGGATCCGACCTTCGACAAGATGCACGGTGTTCACCGACTGTGCCTGGACGGCCGAGGGGTCCCGAACCTGTGCAAGGCGGAACATTTCCATTTTATGGGGAAGGGTGCAGTTCCATCCAACCAGTCCGGATTGCAGAAGTTGGGGCAGAGACCTTTCCAAGGCTCCCGTCGGAACTTCTATGCGAAAGTACTCGGCAGGAATCTTCAGACTTTGCCACGCTGCCAAATGCATCAAGGGAGAAAGAGAGTGGGAAATGGGGGAGCCGATTACCCCAAAACGAAGTTTTCCCTTTTGGGGCGGGGGAAGGGTCGCTGGGGTGAAAACTTCGGGTGTCACTCCACCATTGAGCCATCGGAAGGCTTTCCCGCCCAACAAAAACGCACCGTCCAAGTTGCCCCGAAAGCGGGTTTCCCCTAGGTTTTCCCCTTGAGCACGCATCACCCCTTGACGGATGAGATGGTTCGTTCCTATGCGGAACTTGCGGCCATCAACCACCTTGGCGGGGCTCAGCTTCCCTCCAAAGCGGCTGTGGCGGCGATCACGCAGAACCTGCTTCACCTCCTTTTCCCGGGTTTTTATGACGAGGATCACTTGGAGGGAAAAGAGTTGGGCCCGGCCATCACATCCCTTCTTCGTTCCGTGGAAAAGTCGCTTGCGAAAGAGATATCCAAGAGCATGCCTGCGCAAGGGGGGGCGGGTGAGAGCGCGTCCGCCAAGGTTCAAGCCTTTCTCCTCCGTCTTCCAAAAGTTCGAAAAATCCTCAAAACCGATGTGGAGGCCGTGCTGTCCGGGGATCCCGCCGCGCGCAACGTGGAGGAGATTCTGTTGGCATACCCCGGGGTGGAGGCCGTTGCCGTGCAGCGGATGGCACACGAGTTGCATCTGCTCGGAGTTTCCCTTTTTCCCAGAATGATGACGGAGTGGGCCCACAGCAGGACAGGAATCGATATCCATCCCGGGGCGGTGATCGGACCCTCTTTTTTCATCGATCACGGAACGGGTGTTGTGATTGGAGAAACCACGGAGATCGGCCAGGAAGTGAGGATTTATCACGGGGTAACCCTGGGCGCGCGATCGGTCACGGGGGCGCAGACCCTGCGCGGCCGCAAGCGGCACCCCACGATCGAAAACCGGGTGACCATCTACCCGGGAGCGACGATTTTGGGCGGCGAAACTGTCGTGGGGGAGGGAAGCACCATCGGGGGAGGGGTTTTTCTTACAAAAAGCGTTCCGCCCCACCACCTGGTGTTCGCGGAGCATGCCACGTTGAAGATCATACCCAAATCGGAACGTCCCCAGGGGAGTGAATACACCATATGAATAACTTTTCTTTTTCGGGTTGGCTTCACGCCCCCTTTCTCCCGTATTGTTTGCCGTGAGCTTGACGCCCCCCATGGTCGAACGGGAGAGCCTTCCCGGCCTTCTGGAGCAGGAGATGCAGGGATTCTTCCACCGTCAGAAGGAGCGGTACGAGTTCGGAGACCTTTTTGAGCCTGTTTTTTTCGACATGTGTGAGTTTGTGGGCCGAAAGGGAAAACGGATCCGGCCCCTGCTTTTTCTTCTGACCTACCGTGCTCTGGGCGGAAAAAAGGGCTGGGCAGACAAGTCTCTGATCCAAGCCGCCCTCTCGTTGGAGTTGCTCCACGCATTTGTGTTGGTGCACGATGACCTGATCGACCGCTCCGAGAAGCGTCGGGGTCTGCCCACCTTCCACAAGCTAGTCGAGCAGAGACAAGGGCGGATGAGCCATGCGGAGCGGACGGGGCAGGGTGTGGCTCTGGTGGTGGGGGATCTTCTTTTTGCCCTTGCCGTCGAGACTCTTCAACAGAGCTCTTTTGAGCCTGTGCCCCGTCAGTTGGCGCTGGCCAAGCTTCTCTCCTACGTCACCGACACCGGGGTTGGGGAAATTTTCGACATTCTTTTGGGCTCGCGGGATATCGGACGTGTGACCCGCGATGAGATCGAGTTGACCTATCTTCTCAAGACCACCCGGTACACCTTTGAGGCGCCATGCGTGATCGGGGCCCTGCTGGCTGGGGCGTCCTCCGAAAAAGCGGATGACCTGGCCCGGGTGATGGAGCCCCTGGGCCTGGCTTTCCAGATTCAAAACGACCTGCTGGAGATCTCCCATCTGGACGGAAAAGACCAGCTCTTGCCGACCGATATTCTGGAGGGAAAAAAAACCCTTTTGATGCTCGAGGCGTATCAGCGATTGGGTGAGGTGGACCGTTCGTTCCTTCAGATGTGTTTTCATTCGGCCGCCCGTAACGAGGCCTCGATCTCGAAGGTTCAGGATCTTTTGCGCAAATCGGGGGCCATTGAGGCCATGCAGGAGCGGTGCCACGGTTTGTTTGGTGAGGCGAATCAGCTTCTTGCCCAATCCCATCTGACGGAGACGGAGCAGGCCTCGGTTGCCGAGGCGATTTCCTGGGTGCGCCAAACCGTCCGTTTGGGGAGCTAGCCCGTTGGGGGCATCTTCGTCGCCAACTTTGGCGGACTCTTTTCGGGTTGCGCGGCGGATCACCCGGGAACACGCCAAAACATTTTATTTCGCGTCCCACGTTCTGCCATCGGCGGTTCGGCAAGATGCCTATGCGGTGTACGCGTGTTGCCGTTCCATCGATGACGTGGTGGATCGGGGGCGGGAACGGGCGGAGACGGTCCGACCCGAGGTGGCCGGGGAGTTGTTATCCAGGGCCTTTGAGACCGGAGGAGATCAGCCGGGGGAGGAGTGGATGCCGGCTTTTCGAGACACGGTCCGTCGCAAAAAAATCCTCCGGCGATGGTTTGAGGATTTGGCAACGGGGGTGGCGGGGGATGCTGGTCCCGTGAATCTGCAGACGTGGGAGGAGCTGGATCTGTACTGCTACCGCGTGGCGGGGACGGTGGGTCTGATGATGATGAGGGTGTTCGGCTCGGAGGATCCGGCAGCTGAACCCAGAGCCTTGGATTTGGGGCGGGGGATGCAGCTGACGAATATTTTGCGGGACGTGGCGGAGGATGCGAAAGCGGGTCGGATCTATTTGCCAGCACGGGAGCGGGATCAGTACGGAATCCGAGCCGAGGATCTTTTCATGGGGCGAACTTCCGGGCACTGGCCCGAGTTCATGCAGTTTCAGGTTGAACGCGCCCGGGAGCAGTATCGTCTGGCCGAACCGGGAATTGCGCTTCTGCCTGCTGGGGGTGCACGGATGTCGGTTTGGTTGATGCGTGAGCTCTATGCGGGAATTTTGGATCCGATCGAGGCGTCGGGGTATGATGTGTTCCAGAAACGGCACTCTCTTTCGATGGGCCGGAAAGTTGTGCGGGGATTGGGCGTCTGGTGGAAAAACAGAAAACGCTAAATCAGGGTTTTAAATCCCGTGGGAAATCCGCGCGGCCAGGAAGAGGCTGATCATGATTCCCAGGGTGATGGCGGGGCGGGGGTCGGCCACCCGGGCGGGTTTCGCATAAATGGGCGTCACCCAGGCCAAAAGGGCGCTGAAGATGAACCAGGAGAAGAAGTTTTGCGGAGGAACCATGTTTTCGGACCAGTGCCAGTATCCGCGGATCGCATACGCGAAAGGTTCCATCAAAAAATCGAAAAGCATGGCAAAGGCGCCGGTGGCGATCGCGATCGGAGCACGGGAGCCGCCCAACCAGTACTGACTCAAACTAAGATTCGCTCCTGCGACCACGGCAAACCAGGCCAACGGGATCGCGAGGGGGAGAGTGCCACCCACTCGCGGCCCGAAGGCGTCGGTGTACTGATAGGAGCCAAACGGAATACCACTGAGGGTTCCGACCGTCTCGAGCAGGGCGGAGGAGAGAAGAATGGCGGCCGCCGAGATTCTGGCACGCCGCAGTCCCAGCCGATCCACCGCGGAGAAGTAGACATGGGTGGCAGCGAGAAGCATGGAGATAAAATCCCCATATTTGAGGCAAAGGGTGATGAAGTGGGTCAGGCCCTGGGGCAGGGGGAGGGTTGCGGCCCAGGCCGGGGTTAGGCGGAAGGTGACCGCCAGCAGTCCGATCCCCGCCCAAAGGAGAAAAAAAGTCCAAAGCCATTCTCGGATTCGAGCCGGGATCACTCCTTGAGGTAAGGGCAGGGTGGGTCTGGCGACAAGCCTCCGCCGACGTTGACTCCAGCCCGGCAGGGAACGAAAAAAGAACATGTTCGGTATTCCGACCGCGGGTTTGCTTTGTGCCGGATTGACCGGTCTGGGGCTGACGATGGGGTTTGCCCCTTTTAGTCAACCCTTGGCGGGTTGGTTGGCATTGATTCCCTTGGCCTACTACGGAGTGAGGGAGAGGCCGGATCTTCGGCAAAGTTTTGGACTTGGCTGGTTTGCAGGTGCGACTCACTTTCTGACCACCTTTAGCTGGCTGACATCGGTCACCGTGGCGGGTTGGTTTGTCCTGTGTCTGTATATGGCGATCTATCCCGCCCTCTGGTTTGTCCTGTGGGTACGGTTCGCAGGTCGCGACGGGGAGCCAATGACGAGCGCTGGTAATATTCGGCATGCGGTCCTCGGGGCTTCGGCTTGGGTCCTGACCGAGTGGCTTCGAGGAATTGTTTTTAGCGGATTTGGTTGGAACGAACTTGGAGTATCGCAAGGGAACCTGCTCCTGTTGGCGCAGATTGCGGATTTGGGGGGAGTTCCCCTGCTCTCTTGGGTGGTGGCCTATGGTGGATTGACCCTGACCCTTACGGTTCGGCGGTTTGAATTGGAAATACGCGGTGACCAAAAATGGAAGCCGCGTTGGGATTTTACGGCTGGTGTCTTTGTTCTGGGAATGACGATGGTGTACGGCGCAAGGACGGTCCTTCACCCGACGGAAAAAGGGGTCTCTACCCTGAGTTATGCGGCGATCCAGCCCGCGGTTCCGCAGGATCCGTGGAGATCAGCCGGGATAACGAAAGTGGCGGAGGAGCTGACGAGGGGGTCGGAAATCGCCCTCGCGCAAAGTGGCCCGGTCGATCTTCTGGTTTGGCCCGAAAGTTTGGCGGGGACAGGTTGGCGGGAAGAACCGGAATTTCAGAAAGCCATCCAAAATGCCCGGCACATGGGGGCGCGTTCCCTTCTGACCGGATCTTTGGACATCCGCGGACCGGAAACCTTTAATTCAGCCATTTTGTTTACCGGTCCGGAGGGTCGATCCCCGCAGGTTTACGACAAAAACCACCTCGTGATCATGGGCGAATATGTGCCCTTGGCCGGCGTCTTTCCCTGGTTGCGCAAACTCGTTCCGCCAGGGGGGGATCTGACGGCGGGAAAAAACATAGGAATTCTGGAGTTGGACGGGAGTGGAGTAAAAATTGCCCCCTTGATCTGTTTTGAAGATTCCGTGCCCGAGGTAGTGCGCCGTGCGGCCGGACAATTACCCCATCTTTTGGTCAACCTGACGAATGATGCCTGGTTCGGAAAGTCGGCAGGCGCAAAACAGCATCTGGAAAACGCGCGTTTCCGGGCGATTGAGACTCGGCTGCCTTTATTGCGGGCCACGAATGATGGAGTCACGGCACTGATCAGCCCCAAGGGGGTGATTCTCGAGCATGTCTGGGATCGAGAGCTAAAGTCGTATCAGAGAGCGGGTTTCATCGCAGGGGAGATCAGTTTCAGCGAGCCTAAGTTCACCCTGTATACCCAGTGGGGGGATTGGGTAGTTGGTCTATCCGCCTTTTTTGTTTTCTTGGGTTTGATTTGGACGCGAAGCATGCGTGGAGGTGCCTAGGG
>RFMG01000190.1 GCA_009927835.1 Verrucomicrobiota bacterium
CATCGGGGTCTGGCTGACTCCTTGGTTCGGACTCGCGATTGAAACCGGTTTTGCCCTGAACGCCATGCGCGGAAACACCCAAGGAATGACCGTTTCCAGCAGTACCTACTGGAGCGTGCCGATCATGGCTCAAATCTGCTTTCAATACCCGAACGAAACCGGCTTCGTGCCTTACCTCAACTTCGGATTTGGAGGAGGATGGAACTATTTCAATATCGGGAGTATTACCTACCCGCCCGCGGGAGCCGGATCGACTTTATCAGGCGCAGGAAACGATATGAACAACGCGTATCAGATCGCCGCAGGAGTTCGCTGGAGGATCTGGGAAGAGTTGAGCCTCACCCTCGCCTACAAGTTTTACGGAACAAGCCAACCCACCGTCGATATGGGTGACGACCAGCAAGTCACCTTTGGCTCGCCTGTCACCAACTCGGTCGAGTTGGGCGGCAACTTCTCCTTTTAATTCCGCCCTACTTTCGGGACAGGCCCATTTGAGCCCGATCCCGCAAATAGTGATCCGCCAAAACGAGGAATGCCATCGCCTCCACCATCGGAACGGCACGAGGCAGAACACACGGGTCGTGGCGTCCCCTGGCCCTCAGCTCCACCGCCTTTCCTTTCGAGTTCACGGTCTTTTGAGACCGGGAAATCGTCGCAACCGGCTTGAAAGCCACCCGAAAAACAATCTCCTCCCCGTTGCTGATCCCTCCCTGCACCCCTCCGCTTCGGTTTGTACGGGTGCGAACCTTTTTTCCCTGCACGAAAAACTCATCGTTGTGCTCCGAGCCGCGCATTCTCACGCCGGAAAAACCGGATCCGATTTCAAATCCCTTGCTTGCAGGCAAACTCATCATTCCCTTGGCCAGGTCAGCCTCCAACCGGTCGAAAACAGGCTCTCCCAACCCCACGGGACATCCCCTCACCACACACTCGACCACGCCTCCAAGGGAGTCTCCCTCGGAACGCACTCTCTCAATCAGCCTCACCACCTGTGCCGCCTCCTTAGCATCCGGCCAGCGCACAGGATTTGCCTCCACCTCGCTCCTCTCCACGCGTCCCGCCTCCATTCGGGCGACCACCGAGCCGACCTGACGAACAAAGGTCGTGACCGATAAGCGCGGAACCAGTTGACCGAACATCCTCTTCGCAATCGAGCCGCCAATGACCCGCCCGATCGTCTCCCGCGCGGAGGTCCGGCCGCCACCCTGCCAGTTCCTGATCCCATACTTTGCCTGATAGGTGTAATCGGCATGGCTGGGCCGGAACATCGTCTCCATCTCCCTGTAGGCCTCCGGACGGGCATCCTGATTCCGGACCCAGACAGAAATGG
The DNA here is from genome assembly GCA_009927835.1 of Verrucomicrobiota bacterium. Classification (GTDB taxonomy): domain Bacteria; phylum Verrucomicrobiota; class Verrucomicrobiia; order Methylacidiphilales; family Verrucolacustridaceae; genus Verrucolacustris. The sequence continues at coordinate 1,331 of RFMG01000190.1, forward strand.
GCGTTCCCAGGGTTTTACCCCCGAAAACTCCCGAGAGGATCTCGCACCGATCCGCCTCGTTGCGAGGAGTCACGATCTTGCTTTGCCCGGGACGCCGACGATCCAGATCCGGCTGAAGGTCTTTCTCCGCCAGAGGGATTCGGGGAGGACAACCATCCACCACCGCACCGACCCCGCCCCCATGGGACTCCCCCCAAGTGGTGACCCGATACAAATGGCCGAAGGTGTTTGCCATTCCCCTATCCTGCCCGAAAAAAGCCTTTTCCCCAAGCCTCGGAATTGACTCCCGCACTCGCCCAAAACCCCGTTCCCTGCCAGCCTCCCCACATGCCGAAACCAACCCATCTTTGGCTTCTTGGGCTTAGCGGATCGGGAAAGAGCACGGTTGGCCCCCTTCTCGCCAAAAAACTCTCCCTGCCTTTCATCGACAGCGATGAGCGGATCGTTCAGAACGCAAAACTTTCCATTCCACAGATTTTTGCCCAAGGGGGCGAAAAGGAGTTTCGTCACCGGGAGTCCGGGATCATTGCCCAGTTGGCTGCATCCGCCGCCTCCGTTATCGCTTGCGGCGGTGGGGTTGTTCTGGACCCGCAAAACCGGATCGCCCTGTCCCAATCCGGTCTCCGCATTTATCTGCAAGCCGACCTTCCCCTTCTCTCCCGACGCCTCGCCCACTCCTCCGACCGGCCGCTCCTCCCCCCAGATCAGATTTACCCCAAGCTCGTGGAACAGCTGGCAGAAAGGAAAAAATGGTATGAGGAGAGCGAGATTCAAATCCCGATTGGGACGGATTCGCCCGAGCAGATATGTGGAAAAATCCTCCTCTCCCTTCCCAAGTCCTGACTCATGAATCGGGCGACTCAGCTCAAAGAGGTCGCCCAATCCTTGGGTTTGGATGCGGTCGGGATTGCCCCTGCTGAAACTCCGCCCGGGGCCGACCATCTCCGAAACTGGCTCTCCCTATCCTACCATGGAGAGATGAACTGGATGGCCCGCCGCCCGGAGATTCGATCGAATCCGCTTCATTACGACCCGCAGGCCAAAACAATCATCGTCGCTGGCATCAGCAGCCATCAAACGAAATCCCCGACCCGCCGGGGAAAAATCGCCGCCTATGCCCAAGGTCTCGACTATCACGAGATCCTCAGGGAAAAATTGGGAAGACTGGCGGAATCAACCGTTGTTCCATGGGGGGGAAGTTTTCGGATCTGTGTCGATTCCTCCCCTCTCATGGAAAAACCGATTGCCGCCATGGCCGGCCTCGGATGGCAGGGGAAAAATACCCTCCTGATCAACACCCAACATGGGCCTTGGCTGATGCTCGGCTTCATCCTGACCGACCTTGTCATCCCCCACGACAAACCAAGCAGCGACCACTGCGGAACCTGCACCCGTTGTATGGACGTATGCCCCACTCAAGCCTTTCCCCAGCCTTACGTTCTCGACTCCCGACGCTGCCTCGCCTACCTGACAATTGAACATCCCGGCCCGATTCCCGAGGAGTTCCGTCCGCTGCTGGGGGACCATCTTTTCGGATGTGATGAGTGCCTGGATGTCTGCCCTTGGAATCGTCACGCACAACAATCCCGCGAACTCCGTCTGACCCCGATTCCCAGAGCAGATCTTTCCGAAATGCTCGGTTGGGACGAAATCCGGTTCCGGAGGGAGTTTCGCGGAACCCCGATCTTTCGACTCAAACGAGCCCGCTGGCTACGCAATATCTGCACCGTTCTTGGAAATATCGGAACGCAAGACGACCTGCCCAGCCTCGAAAAGGCCTCCCAAGATCAGGATCCCCTCGTGCAGGAGCATGCACGGTGGGGCAAAAATCGCATCATCCAACGGCTCGGTAGCGAGATAAACTAGGGCTTGGACTGTACGGGTGGCTTTTGTACCGGCGGGAGCAGGACTTTGAGCTCCTCCACCTTTGCTTTTTTATCTTCCGCTTGAGGGGCGAGGTTTTGCTCACCACTCAAATAACCCTTTTCGACAAGGGAATCCGCAAAAGTGGAGTTGGCGTCAGGCGGATAGATGCGGTAGGCGGAAGTGACGAATTCGGTCCCCGCCTCCTTGTCCCCGCGGTGGAATGCGTCTGCAGCTTTGGCAAAATAGTAGATGGGACTGTTGGGGCTCGGCTTCAGGGAGTCCAGGAAGCTGTTCGCCTTGGCATCGTTTCCACCCAACAGATCACAAAGATAGATTTTATAAATCCCCAGGTCGTTGCTCGGCTGGCTATTGAGAAAAATCTGAAACTTTTCCCTGGCATCCCCGTACTTGCTGTTCAGAAAAAGCACCTCCCCCAGGTTGAACTGAGCCATAGGCAGATCGGGCTGCAATTTCAGAGCACGGCGGAACGCCTCCTCTGCCTTGGCCCAATCCCTTTTCCTTGTGAAAATTGCGCCCCGTAGGTTGGCATTGCTGGGTTGATCCGGTTTGGCCTGATCCGACAGATCCAAGGCCGACAATGCCCCCTCAAGGTCGTTCCGGGAGAAGGATTGGGCCGCCTTGACATAGGTCACCCGATAACGCTCTTCAGGATCGTCCGGCAACGGTTCCACCACCTTGGACGGGGAAGCGGATATCGGATTCGAAACAGGCTCTTGCTTTTTTTTCCCGCAGGCCACCACCCCAAAGCTGAGCACGAAGACCAGAAGAAACGTGCAAAGGCGCATGGATGAACATTTGCAGGTCAAAACTGGGGACTCAAACCAATTTTCTCCCTCTTTGCAACAGATTCGGAGTTCGGCACACTGCTAGCGCCATGAAATTTCTCGTCACGGGAGGGGCGGGCTTCATTGGAAGCCACCTTGTTCACCGCCTCCAATCCCATGCCCCGGTCCATGTTTTGGATAACCTAACAACGGGACGCCGGGATCGGCTGGTCGGGTCCGGCTGCCGTCTTTTCGAGGGCTCCATTCTCGATCGCACCCTCCTGGCCGAAGCAGTGCAAGGCGTCACCCACATCTTTCATTTGGCCGCGATGGTCAGTGTTTCTGAATCGGTCGCCCAACCCTCCGCTTGCGAACAAACCAACGTTGAAGGCACACGACAGGTTCTGGAGGCTGCTTCGAAGGCCGGTGCCAAGCGATTCGTTTTGGCAAGCTCCTGCGCCATTTATGGGAACGATCCCAAAACGCCAAAAAACGAATCCCTGCCGCCCGCCCCCGCCAGTCCCTACGCGGAATCGAAGCTGGCAGGGGAGAAAATGTGCGCCGCATCGGCGGTCCCGGCGGTTGCCCTCCGTTTCTTTAATGTTTACGGCCCAGGGCAGGATCCCCACGGCCCCTATGCGGCCGCCATACCCAGCTTTTTTCAATCCGCGCTTTCCCACACCCCCATCACCATTCATGGCGATGGCAAGCAGACCCGGGACTTCGTCTTTGTCGAGGATGTGACCGCCGCCCTGTTTCACGCTGCCCTGCATCCCGATCTCGGCGGGGTTTATAACGTGGCTTCCGGCCAATCCACCTCGATCCTGCAACTGGCCCAAAAAATCATTTCCCTCACCGGCTCATCGTCAACCATCACCCACACCCCTGAACGTCCAGGTGATGTCCGTTTCTCGTCCGCCTCCATCGAACGTATTCGCGCCACCGGATGGGCTCCTCGTACCGCGTTGGAGGAGGGACTAACCCGGCTCATGCCGAAAAACTGAGATCCAAACTCCTTTCCCCTCCTTTTCTCGCCCGCTGCTCCTTTTTCATCCTAGAGTGGACCTCTGCCCGGGTGGTGGAATGGCAGACACAAGGGACTTAAAATCCCTTGGGGAGAAATCCCCGTGCGGGTTCG
>RFMG01000269.1 GCA_009927835.1 Verrucomicrobiota bacterium
CCCCCGCGGCGGCTCCATCCACGGCTCCCCCTGCCACCACGGAAAAATCCACCCCCTCCCTGCCTAAGCCCGAGGTTCCCCCCTCCGCTCCGGCATCGTCCCCCTCCTCCCCCTCCTCCGTTGACGCGGACGATCCCTCCGCCCTGCGCCAGAAGATCATCAATCTGTCCGGTGAGTTGGAGTCCGCTCGGACAGAGTTACGCCAGGCGAAAAGCGAACTGGACACAGCCGTCGCGGAGAAAAAACAACTCCAACAGAAACTTTCCGCTGCCCCTGCCCCCGATGCCAACCTCGCCAAGCTCCAGGAGGAAAACAACACGTTGCGCGGCAAGCTGACCGCCGCGGAGGAGTCTTTGAAAAAAGCAGCTGGCGGGGAATTAGCCGGCGAGATGAACTCCCTGCGGGGACAGGTGGACCAGCTGGAAAAGAAGCTGGCCGAGGCGAACGGAAAATCGGCCGAGCTGGCTCGCGCCAACGAGGAGTACAAAACAAAGATCGCAAGCCTGACCGCGCAGCTTCAGCAAGCCGGCGCCGCCGGAAAGTCCGACTCCACCCTCGCGAAAGAGAATGGAATGTTGCGATCCATTCTGGATCGTCAGCTCAAGGAGCAGGCCCGTCGCGAGGCCGCCCGACGCCTCGTGCTGGATGAGTTCAAAAATCTGGCCGTATCCACGGATGCCCTGAAAACCCAGCTCGAAGTTCTCAGCTCTCCCCTCCTGACCCTTACGGAGGAGGAGCAAGGCATGCTGAAATTCTCCGCCCCCACCTTGGTCGCTCCCGAGCCGGCGGCTCCCTCCGCCCCCGCATCCTCTCCCACCCTTTCCACCGCAGTCGAGAAGCCAGCCAGCCCCGAAACGTATTCTGAAAAACCCCGCATCCCGGATGAGTTCAAGGACACCGCTGCCCAGGCTACCTCCTTGTATAACGAGAAGAAGTTCGACGAGGCTGCCGCTGCGTACGAAAAGATCCTCGCCAAGTATCCCCAATCGATTTACGCCCTGTCCAACCTGGGCGTCGTCCGTTTTCAACAGCAAAAATACCCCGAGGCGGAAAAGGCTCTTCGCGAGGCAATCCGCGTCGCACCCAACGATGCCTTCTCCCACTCCGTTCTCGGCATCGCTCTGGTCCAACAGGAGAAATACGACGATGCGATCCAAATCCTGAGCCGCGCCGTTGCCCTTGACCCCGCCGATGCCAAGACACGCAACTATCTCGGCATCTCGAGCTCCCGGAAAGGCCTGCAGGAGGCGGCCGAGCAGGAGTGCCGGAAAGCGATCGAGTTGGACGACGGATACGGTGACGCCCACTTCAACTTGGCCGTCATTTACGCCACCCAAACTCCCCCCGCCAAGGAGTTGGCCAAGCGTCACTACACCCGGGCCCTGGAACTTGGTGTGCCCAAGGATCCGGAGCTTGAGAAGCTGATCAACTAACCGGGATCAGCCTTCTTTTTCGTTCCGCCATCCGGGGAGTGTCATCTCGACCCTCGTCCCCTTACCCTCCTTGGATTGAATCCGTAATCTTCCCCCGTGCGCCTCGACGGTCCGCCGGACGAGGGCCATCCCCAACCCGGTCCCTCCCAATCGCCTCGACAAAAACGGCTCAAACAGGCGATCCGTCACCTCCTTCTCCATTCCTTTGCCGGAATCCTCCACAATGAAAACAACCTCATCCCCGCGCCTCTTTGCCGTCAGTTTGAGGCACCCACCCTCCCCCATCGCCTCGAGCGCATTGAGCACAAGATTGAGAACCGCCTGCTCCAGCTGGGAACGGTCCCCCCGGATCCGGATCGTCTCCTGCTCCGGGAAAAGCAACCTCAACCGGATTTTTGCAGCCGACACTTTGATCCGCACCAGCAAGGCCACCTCCTCCATCACCTCTCGGGCGTTGACTTCCCCCATCTCGGGGTCGGCCGAGCGTGCCAGATTCAGCACCCGATCCAGAATTCCATTCATCTGCCCCAACTTGGTCTCAATTAACTGCAAATCCCGCTGTTGCTCCTTGCCGGGCTGCAATCCGCGGACCGCCGTATGCCAAAGCATGCGAATCACGGCCAGAGGGTTACGCACCTCGTGCGCAACTTCGGCCGCCAACATGCCCAACGAGGAAAGCCGCTCTCGCTGACGGAGCTCCTCCTCCGTCTGCCCCAACTTCACCGCCAACTTCGTTCGCTGCAAAGCCGCCGCCGCCAAACCTGCCAATCCCTCGAACAGTCGCGTTTCCGCGTCGGAAAAACGCCGCGCTTTTTTTGTCCCAACACACAAAATTCCCAACGCTCCCCCCTTATCCGCCAACGGAACCGCGAGAAATGAAAGGATCCCTTCCCGCTTCATCAGCTCCGTGTGCGGATCTTGGGGACGATCGGAAATTTGTCCCACCGACCACGGCTTCTGTCGGCGAACCACATATCCCAAGGCCGTCTCTGCGGCATCCAGCGGAGGCTGATTCCGATATCGGCTCGAGCCACCCTGACAAACCTCCAGCCTCAACGTCTGCCCCACCGGATCAAACAAAAAAAGGGCCGCCAAATTTGCCCCGCAGAGACGAGCCGCCTCCCCGGTCACTTTTTCAAGAATCGCAGAAGCCGTCTCCTCGGCCCCGATGGCGGCCCCCACTCCCGCCAAGGCGGCCGATCGATCCCCCTCCTCCCGGGTTCCCGCGACTCTCCAAGCCAATCGGAGCCAACCTGTCGCCTGTCGGGCCATCGCCGCCAACTCCTGCTCCTGTCCGGCTTGAAAATACCTTTTCTTGCGAGTTCCGACCGCGATCACCCCCAACAAGCTTTCCCCATCGCTCATCGGTGCCGCCATCTCGCTTCCCTCCAGGCCCAATCCCCCGGGGGCTTTTTCCAAATCCGCCCGTGCCGCCTCTCCCCGGCTCGCCACCCAACCGACAACCCCTTTTCCCAACCCCACCCGCTTGGAACGCCACTTCGATCCCACCCCCACAGAGCAGTCCATCTCCAAGTCCCCCCGATTCGGATTGAGCAGATACAGCGCCGCCCGCTCGACACGAAATCGTTTCAGAACGGTCCGCAAAACTTTTCTGGCCAACCGATCGGAACTGCCGAGATCATCCGGCTCAATTCCCAAAGCGTGTCCCGCCACTCTCACCGGCTGACCACCTCCTTCAGCCTTTGGAAAAGACGGTCCAATCGCTGCTCCTCCACCACCGGCTCCCCATCTTTCTCCACGATCACAAACGTGTCCCACGCCGCCCCCTTCTCCGTGGTGATCCGCGCCCCGGAGATCTGCACTCCCACGTCGGCAATCGCCCTCGTCAGGGCGTGCAAAAGTCCGATCCGATCCGGCGCCTCCACATGAACCAAGGTGCGTCCGGGCTCGCTGGTCCGATCCATTCGCAAACTGGTCGGAAATTCCGCCTCCCCCAAGGATCTCTGCCAAAGGGTGGGACCCACCTCTGCGATACGCTCGGTCAAATGGTCCTCTGTTTCACTCAAAGCCTCCGTCAAGGTTTTCTCGAAAGTCGCCCGATCCACCGGATGGCTCACCGTCTCCATCCTCTCGTTGCACACGCGGAATGTGTCCACCACCACATCATCCCGACGTGTGAAGATATTCGCGCTCAGGATATTCAGCCCCGCCACGGCGAAACTTCCGGCAATCTTGCTAAAAAGTCTCTCGCGGTTCCACGTGACGATGATCACCTCGGTGTGTCCCTCCTCTGCGTGATCCATCCACTTCACGAGCGGGGCCAGTGCATCCACCCCCGAAACCCGCCGCTCCAGAAATTCATGAATCCCCTCTAAATGCCGCATCACCAGGCTTGCGGGGCACATCCGCAGGTACGCGGGCCCCATCAGCTCCAGATGCTCGCTCGCCTCCTTTTCTGTGAATTCTTTGGAAAGGACCATCCGGACTTCCGCCCTTCGTTTTGCCTGCTTCTCCTCCTCCCCCCGCAAAAACTCCTCCTCTCCCGCCAGCATCTTTTGGGTCCTTTGGTAAAGGTCCCATACCAAAAGCTCCCGCCAACCCGACCAGTTATTTTTGCCCGCCACCGCACGCACATCCGCGGCTGAGATCAACATCAGCAGATCCAACCGCTCCGGATCCTGAACGATCCTTGCCAGGGCCCGGATCGTTTCAGGCTCCTCGAGATTTTTCCGCGCGTACTCCCCCAGCGTCATGTGGTGGTCGACCAGAAAGGTCATGAGCCGGAGCTCCCTGCCCCCAAAATGAAACCTTCGGGCCACGGCGGCGGCATTCGCGGCTCCCACCTCCTCATGGTTTCTCGTCAGCTCGGCCTTGCCCGTGTCATGCAGCAAAATCGCGAGGGCAAGAATGTCCGGAACCTCCACCTTGGCGTACAGTTCCGCATATTTCCGTAGATCCGGCTCCTTGGATCCCAGCATGGCATCCAGCTGCTCGAGGCAGACCAGGGTGTGCTCATCCGCCGTATATCGGTGAAAAAACTCGTGTTGGACAAGGCAGGTCAGCGGGGCGAACTCCGGAATCATCCGTCCAAGAATTCCCGCCTCGTGCATCAGCCGCAGGATTCGTCCAACTTTCCCTTTTTGCCGAACAATGTGGAGGAAGGTCTCCTGCACTTCCCTCCTCTGGATCAGCTCATCGGTCAGCAACCCAAAGTGAGCTCTCTGCAGCGCCTTCAGCTCCGCCCCGGGGACCGACCCCTGGTCCTGCAGGATCCGGAACATCCGAATCATTCTCCCCGGGTCCTCCACAAAAATCTGCGGATGGGCCGCCTGAAGCTCCGCACCCTCCAGAACGAACCCATCCGCAGCACGACGAGCCCCTTTCCACCCCGCAAAAAAAGACCAAAAGCCCCGCGGCTTTCCCAGCCGCTGCTGGCAGAGGCGGGTTGCCGTTGAGTTGCAAAGAAGGTGCAGAACCCGCATATGACCATACACCTCCCTCATCAGGGCCTCGCTTTTTCGCAAAATATTCGTTTGCGGATATCCCATGGCCTCGGCCAACTCCCCCTGCTTGCGAAGGGTCAGGACATCTCCCGGACCTCCCTGCCCCACGTGCAGCCACTCCCGCACCATCATCAGAAAGGCGAAAGCCTGCTCCACCTGCTTCGCCTCCGCCTCCCCCAACCAACCCCGCTGCACAAGCTCGGCCAACGTCTCTCCCTGACCGCACACTTTTCCCACCCACCGCAAATTGTGAAAATCCCGCAGGCCCCCCACTCCTGATTTTAAGTTCGGCTCCTGGACAAAAACCGTCCCCCCTTCCTTGGCATGCCTCGATTCCTGGTTTTCCAACCGCCACGCAAGATACTTCTCCACATCCCTCTCTAAACTCCTCCGCTTGTGCTCCGCGCAGAACTTCTCCCAAAGGGGTTTCGACCCCGCCAGATACCGCGCGTCCAACAGGGCGGTTTTGATCATCGGCTCCGCCTCCGAGCGCTCGAGGGTCTCCTCCATCGTCCGGCATGCGTGTCCCACCTTGCAGCCAAGATCCCAAAGGATGTAGAGAACCTTTTTCACCACCTCCTCAGCCGCCTCCCGCTGGGACTCTTCCCGCAGAAAGACAAGATCCAGGTCACTCGCCGGGCTCATCTCCTCTCTCCCCAACCCCCCCACCGCGCCCATCACCAGGTGGGAGACGGAGTTTTCCCCACCCGCACGAATCCACAATTCACGCAGCAAGGCGGAGAAAAAGTGCCCGCGCTGGTGGGCCACTCGCAAACCGCTCGCTCCTCCCCGGATCTGTTCTGCCAGCCGAGCCGACTCCTCCTCCAGAAGACGCCGAACCGTCGCCCGCAACTCCTCCGGGTTCTCCCCATTCACGTTCGCCAGGCCACGGCTGACCCGGGTCTCGATCTCCCCCCGGCCATCCTCTCCAAGCAAGGCGACCTCCGCGATGGCTCGAGAAAGGGGCTCTTCCATCACTCCAGGGGCTGATCCGTCGTCGCATCCAAAATTTTGAAATCCTCCACATTGGCCGTCGGATCGGCCTTGAAGTTAAACGCCCCCGAGCAGCGCCGCTGGAGCTGGATCAGCAACTCGTCGTCCTCCGTCCGCAATCGGTGCAACACCCCCGGATGCACCAGGACCTTGATTTCGTGCACGTTCGGATGATTTCGCAAAACACGGCTGATCTCCCTCTGGATTTCCACGCTCATGGTCTCGTAGGACTTCACCATGCCTTTTCCGCGGCAACTCGGGCACTCCATATACACCGCCTTGCGGATACTTTCCTGCACTCTCTGCCGGGTCATTTCCAGAAGGCCCAAGGGGGAAATCGGCAGGGTGTGCGTCCGCGCCCGATCCCTCCGGAGACAATCCTTGAACTTTTCGTAGACCGCCAGCTGATCCCGGCGAGCCCGCATGTCGATGAAGTCGATCACAATGATTCCGCCCAGATTCCGCAATCGCAGCTGGCGGGCGATCTCCTCCGCCGCCTCAAGGTTGGTTCGCCGGATCGTGTCATCATGATCCTTCCCGCCGCGGGACTTCCCGGTGTTCACGTCGATCGAAACCAAAGCCTCCGTTTCATCGATCACCAGGGAGGCCCCCGATTTCAGCCAGACCTGCCGGCGAAGGGCGCTTTCGATCTGTCGATTCACTCCAAACGCCTCAAACAGCGGCTCCGCCGCAAGATGACGCTTCACCTTGCGCAAGGACCTCTTGGAGATCGCCCCCACCAGATCCCGGACCCTTTTCTCCGCCTCCTCGTTGTCGACCAGCACCTCATCCACCTCCTCCGTCAGAAAGTCGCGCACGGATCGCTCGACCAAGTCCGGCTCCTCCAGCAAGACCGCCGGAGCCGGTTTTGTCCTCATCCCCTCCTCCACTTTGCGCCACTGCTCCAGCAAAAGCGCCAGGTCCCGCACAAAATAGCGAGCCTGCAGGCCCTCCCCGTTGGTCCGCAAAATGACCCCCATTCCCTCCGGGACATCCAGCTCCTGCAGAATCCCACGCAACCGCCGGCGCTCCTCCGGATCCTCGATCTTTCGCGAAACTCCGCTCATCTCGCCAAAAGGCATCAACACGAGGTAGCGACCCGGCAGACTCAGGTTTGTCGTGACCCTCGCCCCCTTGGTTCCGATCGGCCCCTTGTTGACCTGGACAATCACCTCCGATCCCGGAGGGTAAAGCCGGGGGATATCGTTGCTCGTCACCCGGGGCTGGCGCCCCCGCCCGCCCTTCCGTTCCACCGCCTCGATCTGCTCATCCATCGCAGCCGGCACCGCATCCCAGAAATGCAAAAAGCCGTTTTTCTCCAGCCCGATGTCGACAAAAAGCGCCTTCAGGGAGGGCTCAACGTTGTGAACCCGTGCCTTGTAGATGCTCCCGGAAATACTGCGGTCCCCCTCCCGCTCGATGGAGAACTCCTCCACCACCCCTCCCTCCAGCAGGGCAACGCGCTTCTCCAGCGGCTCCACCGAGAGCAGCAGGCTCCGCCGCTCCTCCCTTTTTTTCAAACCAAAGATTCTCTTGATCGCTTCCAGTATCATGTCGTTTTCCTTTCTTGGGACAAAGGTTTGGGCATCAGCCCAGTTGCCTTTGCCGCCATACACTTTGCATCAATCCCATCGCGGCCATGCACACGGCCA
>RFMG01000160.1 GCA_009927835.1 Verrucomicrobiota bacterium
TCAACCGGGTCAGGACACACCGGTTCCAGGCAACATTTCTGCGAAGGATCGATTCCAAAGAGCCGCTTATTTTTCCCGCTTTTTCCCGGAGCCCAAAAACATGCAAGACTCTTTCGCCACCATCTTGGCGGCCATTCGCAGCGTCTCCGTCCCCTTCGGCACTCCCTACAACAAACTGGGAGACGGATTTCCTGTTTATAACACCGAGTACCGCACGGTATGTGACCTAAGCCACGGGGTCTACGGTTTTGAGCTCACCACCACGCCAAACTTCTTTTGGGTGGAATTTGGCGACTTTCCCCCGGACAAGAACAAATCCCCCATGTCCTTAACCCCGGGGAGTCTGGAGCTTACCGGAAATGTCTCGAGCCGATTAAAACCCGCCCAACCACCCTTTTAGCAGGATTTAACCGCCCACGGGGTGCCAGGTGGTCTTGATCTCCACCGTGTCCAGAATGCGGTAAGGATCCTCGTCTCCCTTGCCGCCCGGATCCCGTGGAAAGTATCTCTTCAGGTTCAAGGCACAGGCCTCGCGACTGGCCGTGTGTTCTTTCTCGTCACCGCCTTGAACCACCAGGGCGTTCACATCCATGTGACTCGACATTTGGCCCACCAACTCTTCCCGGAGCCCGCAAAGCAGGTTGATCACCCCGGGAGGGAAATCCGAAGTCTCCAGCACCTCCCCCAACTCCATGGCAGCCACCGCCGCCCGTCCCGTGGAAAGCGTGATGACCGTGTTCCCGCCGACCACAATCGGAGCGATCCCGGAGACCAGATCCAAAAGTGGCCGCTTTTCCCCCGCCACATAGGCCACGACTCCCATGGGCTCCGTCACCGAAAAATTAAAATGCGGGGTGGCCACCGGGTTCACCGCCCCGAATACCTGCAGATACTTGTCCGCCCAGCCGGCATAGTAGACCAAGAGATCGATGGCTTGGGACACCTCAGTCTTCGCAGCTACGGGGGAGAGTCCGATGGATTGCAAAACTTCACGAAACCCCGAGGCCCGCCCCTCCAACATCTCCGCCGCCCGATACAGGATTTGTCCCTTGAGATAAGACGTGGCGGTTGCCCAACCGGAAGCGGCCTTGCGGGCCGCCACCACGGCGTTGCGGAAATCCTTGCGGGAAGCCCGACAGACATGCCCCAGCCATCCCCCCCCGGGAGCCTCCACATCCAGCGCCCGACCAGACTCCGAACGGACAAAAGCACCTCCAACCAACATCTTGTACGTCTTGCGGACATCGAGGCGTCCGTTCTTTCCGCTGGTTCCGTTGCGGCTCATGACAGTTCCACATACGGACGAAGGCCGTGCCGTCCGCCCTCCCGACCGTACCCGCTCTCCTTGTAACCGCCAAACGGTGAGGTCGGATCAAACTTGTTGAAGGTGTTGGCCCAAATGACCCCCGCCCGGATGCCCCGGGTCACCTTGAAAATCTTGGCTCCCTTATCCGTCCACACACCCCCCGAGAGTCCATACGGGGTGTTGTTCGCTTTTTCCAAAGCCTCGTTCAGGGTGCGGAAGCTCTGGATCGCCAGCACGGGTCCGAAGATCTCCTCCTGCACAATGCGGTGCGACTGAGCCACCTTGGTGAAAAAGCTCGGCCGAATCCAATATCCCTTTTCCGGCACGGAACACTGGGTCTGGAATAACTCCGCCCCCTCCTCCTCGCCAATCTTGAGATAATCGCGGATCCGATCGCACTGGGCTTTGGAATTGATGGCCCCGATATCGGTATTCTTGTCCAACGGATCCCCCACCATGAGGGTCTCCATCCGGGCCTTCAACTTCGTGACCACTTCTTCTTCCACGCTCTCCTGAACCAGCAAACGGGATCCGGCGCAACAGACGTGTCCCTGATTGAAATAGATTCCGTTGATGATTCCCTCCACCGCCTGATCGATCGTGGCGTCCTCAAAAATAATGTGGGCCGCTTTTCCACCCAATTCGAGGGTCAGCTTGGTGCCCCGACCGGCAAGAGATTTCTGGATCAACTTCCCCACCTCGGTGGAGCCGGTGAAAGCCACCTTATTCAAGCCGGGATGGTTCACCAGCGCCGCGCCGGTGGCTCCCGCCCCCGTCACCAGACTGAAAACTCCCTCGGGCAAGCCGGCTTCCTGACAGATTTCAGCAAACAACAAGGCCGTCAGCGGGGTTGTTTCTGCCGGCTTCAGCACCACGGTGTTTCCACAGGCCAAGGCGGGGGCGACCTTCCAGGCCACCATCAAGAGGGGAAAGTTCCATGGGATGATCTGCCCTGCCACACCAATCGGACTCACCGACTTACCGGGAAAGGCATAACCCAACTTGTCCGCCCAACCGGCATGGTAAAAGAAATGGGCGGCCGCGAGCGGGATATCGACGTCGCGGGATTCGCGGATCGGCTTTCCCCCATCCATCGATTCCACCACCGCAAGCTCCCGGGACCGCTCCTGGATAATTCGGGCGATCCGATAAAGATATTTTCCGCGCTCTCGACCCGACAGCTTGCGCCACACTTTGTCATAGGCCGCGCGGGCGGTTTTGACCGCCTTATCGACATCCTTCTCCCCGCCATCGGCCACCTCGGCGATCACTTTTTCATTGGCGGGATTGATGGTTTTAAACCGCTTCCCCGAAACGGCCGGAACAAATTTCCCTCCGATGAAGAGACCGTAGTGATCCTTCAGCTTGAAATGATCGGCACTCTCGGGTGCAGGGGCGTATCCCCAGTCCGCACCCATCGTGGTTGAACTCTTAGTCATTGGAGAAGTAATCCCCTCCTTGATAAACCCCCGTGCGCTCTTTTTCCAGCTGCATCAGGATATCGTTCGGGAGTTTGCTGGCTCCGATGCGAAAAAGGTCGGGATTCAGCCAGGCCGGCCCAAGCACCTCCCGCACCATCACGAGAAGATTGAGGGCGGCCTTGGCGTTGGCGATGCCTCCGGCGGGCTTCATCCCAATCTTCTTCCCCGTCTTGCGGAAAAAATCGCTGATCGCCTGCAACATAACCAAAACAACCTCGGGCGTGGCCGCCGGCTGAATTTTGCCGGTGCTGGTTTTGATAAAGTCCGCTCCGGCTTCCATGGCGATGTCGCTGGCCAGACGGACTCGGTCGAGGGTGCCCAGCTCCCCGGTCTCCAGAATGACCTTCAGGTGCGCTTTGCCGCAGGCTTTCTTGACCTCGGCAATCTCGTCCGCCACCCGGGCATAATCCCCACGCAAAAAATCCCCGCGCGAGATCACCATATCAATCTCATGGGCCCCCTCACCGACGGCATACCGGGTATCCTCCAACTTCACGGCCAGCGGATTCATCCCGCTCGGAAACGCCGTGGCCACGGCCGCCACCTTGATCGGCGTGCCTTTCAGGGCCTCGCGGGCCACCCTCACCATGGTGGGATAAACACAGACCGCCGCGACCATGGGGAGGTCGCTCCGTCCGGAGTGTAGGTGTATGGCCTTGGTGCAAAGTTGCCGAACCCGACCGGGGGTATCCGCCCCTTCCAGGGTGGTCAGATCGACCATGGAAAGCGCCAGCTTAAGCCCCTCGACTTTGGAAAATTTCTTGATGCTTCGGGTGGCCAATCGTGCCACGCGCTCCTTAATGCCAACCTCATCCACCGGATGAGAAGGGATATTAAAACGGCTCGATAGAGTGGAAATGGTGCTCATGATCTCCCTTAACAAAGGAGTTTGATATTCCCGCCAAAGGCGGTGAAGGTCAATTCGCTGGAGCCGCGTTTACGTCGGCAAAAATCGCCTTCAAATCGTCTTTGGAACTGCGGCCCAACCACCGGGTCAGGGTCTCAGAACCGTTCTTCTTCGATTCGTAAGCTCGCAGGACTTTGTCGATGTAGAGATGCACCTCTTCATACGGAACCTTGGGCTGAATCAAAACATTGAAGCGGGCATCAGCCCCCGTCTTCCCGCCGAGGAACATGTCGAAGCACTCTTTTTTCACCCCGTCCACCGTCCGCGTTGCTCCACGAAAGCCAATATCGGCCAACTGGTGCTGACCGCAGGAGCTTGGACAACCGCTGAAATGATCCGCACCTTGTCTCGGTAATGGGCGCTGACCTGCTCCAGTTCACCAACCAGACGGATCATCCGATTCTTCGTTTCGCCGACCGCGAGGTTGCAAAATTCGATCCCTGTGCAGGAAACGCATCCCTTGCGGAAGTTGCTCGGTTCGACCACTAACCCGGAGGCCACCAACTCCTGCTTCAGAGCAGCGACATTCTTTTCCGGAACATTCACAATGATCAGGTTCTGCTTGTTCGTTCCACGGATTCCCACCTTTCCCTTCTCTCCATATTTGTCGGACAGATCGGAAATGATCCTCATCTGGGCACCCGTGAGCCGTCCCCCCGCCAAGCAGACCCCCACCCAATACAAACCCTTCTGCGTCTGGGCATGCACACCCACGTGGTCGGATTCCGGGTCTTCCGGAAAAACAAACTCCGTGTGACGCTCAAATTTGCGGCCGGCGACCCGTTCCACTTCGGTGATGAACTTCTCCGCCCCCCAATCCGCCACCAAAAACTTCAGCCGCGCCCGGGCCCGCTTGTCACGATACCCGTGGTCGCGATAAATCACGGAGGTAAAATGAACCATCGGCAGAACGTCCTCTGGCCTCAGAAACACAGGCAAGGTCTGGGCCAAGTGTGGCGCAGAGGAAAGTCCCCCTCCAACCTTGATTCCGTATCCTTTTTCTTTTCCTCTCTCTAATCCAAACACCCCCACACAGTTAATGTCGGGCTGGGTGCACATGATGCTGCACCCCGAGATCGAGATCTTGTATTTTCTGGGAAGATTGGAGAATTCCGGATTGTTGGTCAGGTGGGCGTCAACGGCCCGAAGTTCTGGCGTAGCGTCCAGAATCGCGTCGGGGTCCATCCCGGCCACCGGACAACCCACCACATTCCGCGCGATATCCCCGCAAGCTCCGCTGGAAGTAATCCCGACCGATTCCAGGCGCTTGAAAATTTCCGGAAACTGCTCGATCCGCAGCCAGTGAAGTTGAATTGTCTGGCGGGTAGTCACATCCCCGAACCCATGGGCAAACTGATCCGTCAGGGCGGCAATCTCCCGAAGCTGCGCTGGATTCAGTTGTCCCCCAGGAATCCTTGTTCGCAGCATGAAATATCCGTCCTCCTTGGGTTTCTGCTGGTACACCCCATACCATTTAAAACGCATGAAATCGTCCGGTTCGATTGCTTGAGCCCCCTCTTTGGCGTAACGGGGCAGATCCTTGATCACATCCAAGCCGTCTTTGACGACTTTGACCTGCTCCTCCTTGGTCTCTCCGGGACGGAAGTTACGCGGAGTCGATAATGTTAAGGTCATGGCGTTACCTTAGGCCAATCCAGGATGTTCACAAGTTTGCCAGTGTCATTCGAACGCTTGGGTCAAGCTATCCTGTGACGCTCTCGGCAGGTTGGCTGACCGACTCGATTTGAATTCCCAAGTCTCCAATCTTCGCCCAACTCAGCCCGGAAAACTGAGAGACCTCTGCAGCCATCGATTTCCACACATCTTCAACGGAGTGGAGCGAGTTGCCACCCGTCAAGGCGATCCTCAGATCCCTCAGAATTGTCCACTCCTCCCTCGCCTCACCCGGCGGTGGAACGGCCCGGGTCATTCTCTGCAATCGACCGTAAACATTCACCATCGAGCCGGTTTTTTCCGCAAACGCCGCACCCGGAAGGACCACATGCGCCATACGGGTTGTCTCATGGACGGAAATTCCGGATACGATCAGCAGTTCAAGTTTGGCCAAAGACGCGGCCGAGATTCCCGCAGCGACTACATCCTCCCCTCCCGTAACCAGAAGAGCCTTGATTTTCCCTGATTCTATTTCCGCCCCCCAAGACCCCAATTTTCTACCCCCGGAGGAGAGACCCAGCAGCTCCGTGCCACGACGATTGGGGTTTCCATCCCCACTCCTTAAAAAGTTATCCGCCTGGCCGAGGTTTAGGACGGTATCGACACGGGTCACGCCCAGCTCGGTCACAAGCCGCTTCAGGACAAAAAGCTCCTCCAACGTCAAACGACCGGACGCTACCACCGCGATATCCTCAGGTTTTACTTTTTTCAGCCCGTCTGCACTCCGCTGAATCGCATCCGCCCAGGTTCCGGGAAACTGCTCCCCCGCGGCCCGAAGAAGGGGGCGATGGAGGCGATCTTTTGACTCCAAGAAGTGAAAATTCAGCCGCCCGAAATCACACATCCACAGGGAGTTGACCGCCTCATTTTCCCTTGGGGTCAGACGATGCACCTTTCCCTCCCTGGAACCGATCGTGACGTTGCAGCCCGTGCCACAGCTGGTGCAGATGCTTTTGGTCTCCTTCAAAAACCAAACCCGCATCTGAAAACGGAAATCTTTGCTCGTCAGGGCGCCGACCGGACAGATGTCAACCGTGTTCAACGAGTAGGCGTTATCAAAACTCTTTCCGGGATAGGCCGTCAACGTGCTGTGACTTCCCCGGTTCACAAAGCCCAACACATCGTCCTTCATCACCTCACTGGAAAAACGAACGCAGCGGGAGCACAGAATGCATCGCTCATCGTCCAGCACGATGCGCGCTCCGAGGTCGACATTCTTGGGCTTCTTTACCTTGTTTTCGATGAAACGACTTTCCCCCGTCCCGTATTCCACCGAGTACTCCTGCAGCTTGCACTCCCCTGCCTGATCACAAATCGTGCAATCCAGTGGATGGTTGATCAGAAGAAACTCCATCACACCGTTCCGACAGTCCTTCACCAAGGGGGAATCGGTTTTGATTCCCATGCCGGGAGTGATGTTGGTGGCACAGCCGATTTGGGGTCTGGGCATCCAGGCGATCTCCGGTTTTCCATCCTGACCCAGCACCGGTTTGCGGTCCGGTCCCATCTTGGGTGTGCCCATCTCAAAGAGACACATCCGGCAATTTCCGACCACCGAGAGCTTCGGATGATAGCAGTAGTGGGGGATGAACTTCTTTGCCCGCTGGGCCACCTCCACCACATTGAGACCGCGTGGCATCCGGGTCCAAACCCCGTCCACCTGCACATCCACCAGATCGTTTTCGTCCTTGGCCACATCGTGATTCCAGGGATTCATCGGATGGGAAGTGGAACAGCAGCTCATGGATGACTCAATGCGTCAGGGAGACGGTGTCGGTTTTGGCCGCCGTACCGTTTCTCCGTATTCTGATTTGAAACTCCTCTTTGAATTTTCCGATAAAGCTTTGCACCGGCCAGGCCGCAGCTTCCCCGAAGGCGCAAATGGTCCGACCCGCGATCCGATCCGCCACATCCCTCAAAAGTGCGGGATCATCCTCTTTTCCGTGTCCCTCCGCGATTCGAGCAAGAATCTTCTTCAGCCAAAGCACCCCCTCCCGGCACGGGGTGCACTGTCCGCATGATTCATGGGCATAAAAAGCGGAAATGTTTGCCAAACACTCCACCATGTCCCGCGTGTCATCCATGACGATCACCCCTCCCGAACCCGCCATGCTTCCCGCGGCCGCCAAACTGTCGAAATCCATCGGAAGGTCCTCCAGCCTCACCTCCCGATCGACCGTGTTTCCATGAATATCTTTGGCTTTCATTTTATAAGTCTCCCCTGCCCGCAAGACCTTTGCAGAGGAACCTCCGGGAATGACCGCTTTCAACTTCCGCCCATTTCGGATCCCGCCGCAAACATCATAAATCAACTGCCCCAGGGTCACTGCGCCGCAGGGAAATTCATAATATCCCGGCCTCACGACATCCCCGCTGACGCAAAGGAGTCGTGTCCCGGTGTTGTTGGGGCGGCCGATCTTTGCGTATGCATCACCACCCATCTCGACGATGTGCCTCACGTTGCAAAGGGTCTCCACGTTGTTGACGATCGTCGGGCACATGTAAAGACCCAGCACGGCCGGAAAATAGGGCGGCTTGATTCGCGGATAAGCCCGCTTCCCCTCCAACGACTCGATCAAACCTGTCTCCTCGCCGCAGATATACGCTCCCGCCCCGCGATGAACATGAATCTCTAGATCGTATCCGCTCTTCAGGATATCTTTTCCCAGAAAACCAGCCGCCTTGGCCTCTGCCAAAGCGGTCTCCAAAATCCTCCAGCCCTCGGTAAATTCACACCGGATATAAAGGTAAGCCAGCTTCACCCCGTTGGCGAAGCAGCTGAGGATCATCCCCTCAATCAGCTGATGCGGATCCTTGTAGATGATTTGTCGATCCTTGAAAGTTCCCGGCTCCGACTCATCCGCATTGCAGATCAGATAAATGGGCTTGGTCACCTTCGAGGGGTCGATGAATCCCCACTTTGTTCCGGTGGGAAAACCCGCCCCTCCCCGGCCCCGAAGCTGGCTTTTTTTCACCTCTTCCCGGATCGCCGCACCGCCCATGCCCAGGCCCTTCTTCAACATCTCATACCCGCCGTGCTTCCGGTAGCAGGCGATGTCGCGGGTGTACCCGGGTGCATCGATATGCTTAAAAATGAGCCGATGTTGGGTGATTGCCATCGGAGTCCTCAGCGACACCCTGCCACAAGATCAGCGGCACGTTTTTCATCCACTTTTTCGTAAAACTCATCGTTGCGCAGCACAACCGGGGCGGTGCCGCACGAGGCAAGGCATTCGGAATATTCGAGGGAAAACAACCCATCCTCGCTGATCATCGCCCCTTCGTGGCCGTCGGAGCTCAGGTTCATGAGTTTTTTCAATGCCGCAAAGGTTTTTCCGGAACCCCCCAGCGCGCATGGCAGGGTCCGGCAGACGCGAAAATGAAACCTTCCAACGGGCTTCTGGCGAAACCACGGGTAGAAGGTCACCAGCTCCAGAACCTGGATTTCCTGGAGAGAAAGTTTTTTCGCAATCCACTCCACCCCTCTTGGGCCTATGTAACCGAAGGTCTCCTGCCAAAGGTGAAGAAGGGGCAGGACGGCGCTCCGTTTCGACACAGGATATCGGGAGATAAGCTCATCCGCCTGGCTTTCGAAGGCAGGGGTCAGCTCCCCTTTCTCAGGGCCAACACAACTCTCCATGCCGGCTTGAAGAGGCACGCTCATCGGTCACACTCCCCCATCACAAAATCAAAACTTCCCAAAATTGCGGGAACATCACTGACCGTGTGTCCCGGCAACAGGTGATTCAGGATGCTCAAATTCGCGAACGATGGGGCACGTATTTTGAGGCGATGGGGAACGCCTCCTCCGTGACTGTTCAGATAGAACCCCAACTCCCCTTTTGGATTTTCCGCGCCAAAATAGATTTCGCCCACGGGCGCGTCCGGACCCTGGGTGACCACAAGGAACTGATGAATCAACTCCTCCATTTTGGTCAGCACCTTGTCCTTGGAGGGCAAAACATTTTTCGGGTCGTGCACCTGCCATGCCCCGCCGGGCATTTTGGCGACGGCCTGACGCAAGATGAGCACGCTTTGCCTCATCTCCTCCATCCGGACGGAGAAACGATCATAGCAGTCCCCCGTCGAGCCAACGGGAACCTCGAAATCATAACTTTCGTAATCCAGGTAGGGAAAAGCCCGACGAACGTCATAGTCATTCCCCGATCCACGAAGATTCGGTCCGGTCAGTCCGAAATCGAGTGCGATGTCAGGAGGAATGACCCCGAGATCCTTTGTGCGATCGACAAAGATGCGATTGCGATTGAGCAGGCTGGAAAACTCATCCAATCGGGCGGGAAACTGGGCGCAAAACTCGCTCACCCCCTCCAAAAACCCGGGGGGAAGATCCCGGGTCTGTCCCCCCACCCGCGTAAAACTTGTGGTGAAACGCGCTCCCGTCAAAAGTTCGATCAGGTTGTAGATTTTTTCCCGCTCGGTGAAGGTGTAAAGAAACATGGTCATCGCCCCCACATCCATGGCGAAGGCACCCAGACCCAGAAGATGGGCCGAAATCCGTGCCAGCTCGCAGCAGATGACGCGGGTCACCCGAGCCCTGGGAGGCAGCTCCATTCCCATCAACTTTTCGACCGCACAGGCGTAGGCAACGTTGTTGGCCAAAGGGGCCATGTAGTCCAGCCTGTCGGTGTAGGGCACGAACTGATTCCATGTCATGTTCTCCGCGATCTTTTCGTCCCCGCGATGCAGATATCCGACATCGCTGTCCGCATGGGTGATCACCTCCCCATCCAACTCCAGAACCAGACGTAAAACCCCGTGGGTGCTCGGATGGGAGGGGCCGATGTTCAGGACGAGTTTCTCCCCCACCTCCTCGTGTTCCGCCACCCGTGCGGGGGTATCTCCCACTTCGATCGTGGCAGTGCTCACAGGGCTCTTTCCTCCATCGGCCTGGCCCGGGGCTCCCGGTCCTGCGTGGATTCGGCCGGACTTGTCACAAAAGGCCCCCCCTCCAGGGGAGCTTGGGCGGTAAAGGCGATATCAGGCATCTCGGTGGGCAATCCGGACAAAGGGAAATCCTTTCGAAGGGGATGATGGGGATAGCCATCCCACATCAGGATTCGCCTCAAATCAGGGTGACCCGAAAATCGGATTCCGACCATGTCCCAAGCCTCTCTTTCGTGCCAATCGGCCGTCCTCCAGATATGGGACACCGTTGGAACCGCGTCCCCTTCCGCCACCCTCGTCTTGATCCGAACATGTCTCCTGCGACGCAGATCACACAGCTCGTACACCACCTCGAAACGGGGATCGGCCCCATGATTGTCCACACCGGTGAGATCCACCAGATAGGTAAATCCATTTTTTTTCAAGGCGGCCATTTGTTCGGGAATCGAATCCTTCGGCACAACCCAGCTTGATTCGCCACGAAAGTCAGGAAGCCTTTCCGCCCCGGGAAGCAGCTCCGCTGTCAACGACTCCGCGACTCCGCTCATGCCGCCTGTTTTTGACCGAGCACCACACCGCGGCTGTGGGCAATCTTGTCTTGGAGCTTCATCAGACCCTCCAAAACCGCCTCGGGCCGGGGAGGACATCCCGAAATATACACATCCACGGGAATCAGATGATCGATGCCCTGCAGAACCGCATAGCTTCGATACATTCCCCCCGTGCTGGCACAGGCTCCCATCGCAATGCACCACTTCGGTTCCGCCATCTGGTCCCAAACCCGTTTTGTCGCCAGAGCCATCTTGTAGGTTACCGTCCCCGCCACGATCATAAGGTCCGACTGTCGGGGGGAAAACCGCATCACCTCCGCACCGAACCGGGCAATATCGAAGCGGGTGGAGGCGGATGCCATCAGCTCAATCGCGCAGCACGCCAGACCCATGGGCATCGGCCAAAGCGAATTTTTGCGCATCCAGTTCACCGCCGCGTCCAGCGTGGTCAGAACCACATTTCCTTCGACTTTTGAGTTGTAGCCCAGTTCGCTTGTGCTCATCGACATAGGTGAAACTAGTCAGGGTTTCCCATAGGGCAAGGCCAGGGAAGAAGAATCAGTACCGCTTGACCCTGCTATTAACTCCCTGCATCCAAGAGGGATGGTTCTGGCCATCATGGACATGGGAGCTCCTCCACCCCTTTGGCTTTTGGCCCCTTTCGCCCTCCTGATTTTATGCATCGCACTCGGCCCCCTTCTGGCCCCACAAATCTGGCACCGCCGCTACCCCCTCATCAGCCTCACCTTGGCCCTGGGGGTGGTTGCCTACTACCTCGGAATCCTGCAAAACCACGCCCCCCTCCTGGCCAGCCTGGAGGAGTACATCAGCTTTCTCTCCCTGATCGGATCCCTTTTTGTGGTCTCTGGAGGTATTCGCATCGGTGTCGCGGGGGAGGCCACCCCTTTTCGCAATGTGATCTTCCTGATGATCGGCGGAATCCTCGCCAATCTTCTCGGCACCACGGGAGCCGCCATGTTGCTGATCCGTCCTTGGATCCGGATGAACCGATATCGCATCACGGGATACCACATCGTCTTTTTTATTTTTGTGGTCGCGAACGTGGGAGGCTGCCTCACCCCCATCGGCGACCCCCCTCTTTTCTTGGGGTACCTCCGCGGGGTTCCCTTCTTCTGGACCCTGCAACACCTTTGGCTTGAGTGGATCTTCGTCATTGGGCTGATCCTCACCGTCTTCTATTTTTTCGACCGCAGAAACTTTGCCCGTGCCTCGATCACGATTCAGGAAAAGGAGACAGCACATGAATCCTTTCAGATCGAGGGCTGGAAAAACGCTTTTTTCCTGGGAGTCATTCTTTTGGCCGTGCTGATTCGTGGTTGGGGAACCCCTTGGTTTGTCTCCGATGGCATCATGGGGATGGCTGCCCTGGTTTCGTACCGGCTCACCTCCCCCTCCATTCGCCAGAAAAACGGCTTCTCCCTCGAGCCCCTACTGGAGGTGGCATGGCTCTTTTTTGGGATTTTTGCAACGCTGGTCCCTGTGATCCACCTTCTCACCAGCTCCGCCCACGGCCTGGGTCGGCCGACCAATTTGCAATACTACTGGATGACAGGCTCGCTTTCAGCGTTTCTGGATAATGCCCCCACCTATCTGACCTTCCTGACTCTCGCCTTGAATTTGCATGAGCCCGTTCTCCACCTTTTCGACCAACCCGAAGTCGCCCGTTTTGCCGTCGAGGATCCCGCAACACTGGCGGCGATCTCCTTGGGTGCCGTATTTTTTGGTGCCGCCACTTACATCGGCAACGGCCCCAATCTCATGATCAAGTCGATTGCCGATTCATCCAAAATCCGCACGCCCTCGTTTTTTGGCTACATCCTTCGTTTTTCACTTCCCATCCTGATCCCCATCCTAGGCCTCGCCGGATGGATCTTGATCCGCTAGCTCCCCATGCCCTTTCCACGCCAAGCCGGCATTCTGCTTCACCCGACCTCTCTTCCGGGCCGCTACGGCATCGGTGAAATCGGCCCCGACGCACACCGCTGGCTCGCCCACCTAAACACAATGGGGCAAAAGATTTGGCAGGTCCTTCCCCTTGGACCAACAGGTTATGCCGACTCCCCGTATCAAACCCTCTCCACCTTTGCCGGCAATCCAGCACTGATTTCCTTTCGACTCCCTTCGGGACGATTCCCTTTTACAGGAAGCGGACCTTCAAGATTTCCCCACGTTTCCGGAGAATTATGTCGATTGGTCCTGTCCTCGCGGCCCGCTCCAAAATCCTGCAGCGGGTTGCCCGGGAGTTTGACCGCCGCGCCACTCCGATCCTCAAGGCCGCCTGGATGCGGTTCTGTGAGGATGAATCAAAGTGGCTGGAGGATTACGCTCTTTTTGCCGCCCTGAAAGATGAGCAAGGGAACGGCCCATGGATCGATTGGCCCGAGCCACTTCGCCGGCGCGAACCCGCAGCTCTCGCCGCTGCACGGAAAAAACACTCGGCGGCGATCCAGCAACGGAAGGTTCTGCAGTTTCTTTTTTTCCACCAGTGGCTCTCCCTACGGGAGGAAGCCCGCAAACGCGGGATTTCCCTGATCGGGGATATCCCCATCTTTGTCGCCCACGACAGCGCCGACGTGTGGTGTCATCCCGAACTCTTTTTTCTGGATTCGAACGGCAGCCCAACCGTCATCGCAGGCGTGCCGCCCGACTACTTTAGCGCCACCGGACAACGTTGGGGCAATCCCCTCTACCGATGGAGCGTTCATGAAGACCAGGGCTATGCCTGGTGGATCGCCCGACTCCGGAGCACCTTGAATCTCTATGACATCGTCCGCATCGATCACTTCCGCGGTTTTGCCGCCAACTGGGAAATTCCCGCCGCCGAATCGACCGCCATCCACGGGCGCTGGGTTCCGGGACCGGGAAAAAAGCTGTTCGATGCCGCCCATCAGGCCCTGGGAGATCTCCCGATCATCGCCGAGGACCTTGGAGTCATTACCCCGGATGTTGACGCCCTTAGGGAGAGCCTGGGTTTTCCGGGGATGAGAATTCTCCAGTTTGCCTTTGGGGATGATCCCAAAGCCGCGGAATTCCGTCCGGAAAGTTATCCCGCCAACTGCGTCGTCTATACCGGAACCCATGACAACGACACCACGGTCGGATGGTACCAAAGCGAACCCGGCCAGGACTCCACCCGAAACTTGGATCAGATCGCCCGGGAACAACACAATGTCAGGACCTATCTTTCCTCCAACGGATCCCAGATCCATTGGGACCTGATGGGGCTTGCCCTCCGCTCCAACGCCAACACCGCCATCTATCCTTTGCAGGACGTTCTGGGGCTGGGATCGAGCACTCGGATGAACACACCGGGTCGGGAGCAGGGCAACTGGTCGTGGCGCTTTCGATGGGAACAGTTGTCACAGGATGTCGAGCAAAGGCTCCGCCTCATGACCCAGGAAGCCGGACGTGCCTGATGGTTACTTGATCCAACTCGAATCCTGCACGACAAACTGCAGTTTTCCCTTATACAAACCCAGCTGCCCGATCAGCTTCACCCGACTCCCCTTTGCCATGGCACGAATGGCATCCTTCAGGTTTTTATCGTAGGAGTGGAGCGAGTAAGGTTTTGTCCCCACCTCGATCTCGAGGGGTCGGATTTTCGACAAAGTTCCCTCCACGATGAAAATCTCCCCGATCGCCCGGGCGATCTCCTCCGGCGAGGCACTCTCCAAAACATCCGCATGACGCAACTTGTTTCTGTCCACCCTCTCGTATCCCACCTTGAGGGCCTCCTTTTGGGGCAAGGAGCTTTTTGCAACACACCCGGAAGCGGGTTTTGTCCCATCCGAAAGCCGAAAGGTGGCCACCACCGGAAAATGATCACTCGCGCCCGCCCCCGGCCCATAATTTGTCCAACGCCAGGGCAACCCCAGGGGTTCCC
>RFMG01000241.1 GCA_009927835.1 Verrucomicrobiota bacterium
TTCGGAACGAACTCGAGCTTGGATTCAAACAAGTCAAGTGGGTTCAGGCGGTTGAATTTGTGGAGAGCTACGCCCACCTTGGCCAGGGCGAAGGAGGATTCAACGAGGACTATGAGTTTTTCACCACTCGCAATCCCATCTGATCCCGCGAAACCGGACTGTGGATCCACGACATAACCCCGAAAGCCACTCTACCAGTGTTGGATAAGTAACCGCTTGGCCCTACCAAGACCCAAGGGATGGCCGGTTTCCTGACGGCTCCCACTTCTATTTTTTCACAGGCGGTTACAGGAATGGCGGATCCGAGTCTGATCGAAAACATCCCAGGAAATCCCAAGGCCATCAGTGAATGTCTCCCCCCTCTCCTGCCCGCCATTCGGGAGTGTCTAAAACACCTTACGGAATAAAGATCAGTTTGCTGCCCGCAATCAAGAGAACCACCGCCAGCAACCGCTGAATCCACAAGGGGGAGTAGTGGCGACTTCCCCACCTTGACCCAACCCAACCTCCCGCAATCGCAACGATAACCAGCAACCAGCCAACTTTTGGAAGAGATCCAGTCGATAGAACATATCCGCCCAAACCGGATATCGAGTTGACGAGAATAAAGATCACCGACACCGCCGCCACCGTTTTTGTGGGAGCCCACTTCTTCCAGAGCATCCAGGGGGTAAGGAAGATTCCTCCCCCCGTACCGGTCAACCCTGCCAAGAGTCCTAGAACTCCACCCGTCATCAGTAGGGATGACCTCTTGGGGTCATGAAAGACTGCTCCCTCCTTGGGACGAAACAGAAAACGTAACGCCGAACCCCAGAGGACCAGTCCAAGCAGCAGATGCAGCAGGTGATTCGGCACTTTTAGGTACCCGCCCAAGAACGCGAGAGGGATGGAGGTTACCGCGAGAGGCCACAACAGTTTGAAGGAAAAATGCCCTGCCCGAATGAAGTTCCACGCACCCAGGATCGCGACAACGATGTTCAGTCCCAGGGTAACAGGTCTGATCTCCTGGGCCGGAATCGAGCAGAGGGCCATGACCGCGATGTATCCGGAAGCGCCTGCATGGCCGACCGAGGAGTACAGGAAGGCGATCAGAAAGATTCCAAGGGGAAGCAGCCATGAATCCATGGAGGAAAACTACCACTCTGCCATACCCTCTTCGATCCTTTCTCGCACAAGAATTTTGCGTTTATCATTTCAATATGCAGCGCTTAAGCCTTCTGGGTCGGAAAGCCTCCGTCCCAGCGAACCCCTCCCTTGCCCGTCTGGAAACCTTTCCAAACCCAAAACCGGGTCGCCCCTACGAAATCACCTTTTCCACATCTGAATTCACGTCCCTCTGCCCCGTCACCGGTCAACCCGACTTCGCCACCATCACAATTCGCTACATCCCAAAAAAGAAATGCGTGGAAAGCAAATCCCTGAAACTTTATCTACACTCTTTCAGAAATACCGGATCGTTTGCCGAGGCGGTCACCAACCGGATCCTGGATGACCTGGTGCGCGCGATCTCACCTGCTCATGCCGTCGTGACGGGCGAATTTGCCGCTCGTGGGGGAGTGGCTCTCAAGGTATCCGCTTCGTTCGGCAAGACTCGCTAACTTTTCGCCGGATTTCCTTTTCCCCAAACCTTTGAAAGTCTTCCCTCGGGAAGGGGCGGGATAGCCCCACCGTCCTTCGCATAGTGAGCGACATCGTTAAAGACGGTCAGCCGACCGTGGCAGGCATCCCTAAAATCCAAAATCGACAAGGACGCTGGGCTTAAATCCAGATGGTCCCGATAGGTTCTAGGGTCAAATCCTAACACCCCGCTGAGCAGAAGGCGGATGGTTGCCTTATGGGAAACCACACAAATCATCTGGCCGGCATGTTTTTCCACCAGAGAGAGAAGCGCAGGCATGGCACGCGCAGTTACGGCCAAGCCAGACTCACCGCCCTCCGGAGAATAGTTAAACGGGTCTGCTTCCCAGCGGGAATACATCGAGGCGAATTTCGTTTCGGCCTCCCAACGCGTCAATCCCTCCCAAACCCCATGGTCGATTTCACGAAAAGCTGGATCGGGATGAACGGTTTGGGCATGAGCCTTCGCAAGGATGGAAGCTGTTTCCATGGTCCGATCCAGCGGTGATGCATAAAAGGCCGTGAAGGATTCTTTGGAAAGTCTCTTTGCCAAGGATCGTGCCTGTTCCCTCCCCTGATCACTCAGGGCCGCATTGGTTCTGCCGGCAAAACGATCCTCCACGGAAAGCACGGTGGACCCGTGTCGAACAAGAAAAACCCGCGTCGTCACGTCTTGTCCTCCAAGAAGGTGCGCAGGACAAACATCTTTTCGAAAGTCATATGGTTCATGCTCTGTGGAATTCCTCCCAACCCCAAGCCTGAATTCATTCGACCGCCGAAGGGCATCCAATCGACCCGGAAAGCGGTGTGGTCGTTCACCATCACAGCCGTGGCGCGAAGGTGTTTCACATAATAGTGAGCTACATCGATTCTGTTTGTGAAAACAGCGGCCTGAAAACAAAACGGCAAAGAGTTGGCCCTCCTTACCGCCTCCGCAGGTTTTTCAAAGGTGTAAACACAGACCACCGGACCAAACACCTCCTCCGTTGAAACCCTTACGCTCTCGGGTGGATTCCAAAGAACCGTGGGAGCGTAGCAACTATCGGAGATTTTTTTTCCTCCACACAAGAGTTTAGCCCCCTTTTTAACCGCCTCATCCACCCAATCTGATACCCGCTGACATTCCGAGTGGCTGATCAAGGGCCCAACTTCAGTTTTGGGATTCACAGGATCACCCACCACCAACTTCCCTGCCTTAAGAGCCATTTCCTCCGCCAGCTTCTTGGCCAGGGATTCATGGGCATAAACCCGCTGAACCGAAACGCAAACCTGCCCTGCATGATAAAATCCCGCCTTGACCAAAAGAGGAACTGCTTCTTCCAGATTTGCATCCGCCTCGACGACGACAGGGGCAACGCCCCCATGCTCCAACGCACAATCCGCCCCGGGAGCTAACTTGCTGCGTAATCCCCAACCCACCTTTGCCGATCCGATAAAGCTCAGGAAACTAACCCTCCCATCCGTTGCAAGAAACTCCGCATCCTCATTCGTGCAGACAACAGCCTGACACCAATCTTTCGGCAAGCCCGCCTCATACAGAAGCTCCACCAAGGACAAACAGGAAAGCGGGGTCGTCAGGGCCGGCTTGATAACGACGGGACAGCCCGAGGCGATGGCAGGGATGACCTGATGAATGATCAGATTGATCGGATGGTTAAATGCACTGATCGCTGCAACCACGCCCACCGGCTCACGAAAGGTGTAAGCCATCCTCCGCATCGAGGCCTCGTTCAGATTCATCGGAATCTCCCGACCTAGTAGCTGTGGAATCGTACGGATCGCAATCCGGACTCCATCGATCGCCCGCAAAAGTTCCGCTTTTGTATCCAGAAAGGGTTTGCCGCCCTCTGCCACGGCCTGCTGGATCAGTCTCTCCTGATTTGATTCAAGCAGCTTCTGAAACTTCTCTAGAATCTCAACCCGCTGGGGAATGGTGAGCCATTTTGAACGATCTGCAAAAACTGCCCTTGCCCGTTCAAGCACTTCCTCCACCTGTTTTCGATGATGAATCGAAACCTCCCCGACCTTCCTCCCGTCATAAGGACTTAAAAGTTCGACCGTTGTCACAAAGTGATGCTGGCGCCGGGCTGCATCACCTCGACCTCGTACCCGTGCTTCCCTGCTTCACGAACAAACACTCCAGGATCGACCTGAATCGCTTCAAACGTGTTATAGTGCATGGGAACGGCAAGCTTGGGACGCAACAGACGTACCGCTTCCCCTGCATCCTCTGGACCCATGGTGAAGTGATCGCCAATCGGCAACATCGCGAGATCGATCTGTTTTCGCTCCCCCAAAAGTTGCATATCCATGGTCAAAGCCGTGTCCCCCGCAAAGTAGATCGTCTTGCCCTCCAATTGAATCAGGAAGCCTACGGGTGATCCCAGCATGAGTAGACCACTTGGTCCCTCGACAGACGAAGTGTGATGGGCAATCGTCAGTTGAACCCTGCCGAAAGAGAAATCCTTTCCGCCACCGCAACCCAGGGCCTCGACTTTCACCCCTTGAGCTCCTGCATGGAGAGCCAACTCATAAACCGCGATCAGTGTTGCTTCCGTACGTTTCGCAATCGCAACTGCATCCCCGTAGTGATCCGAATGGGCATGACTGACCAGGATAAAATCGCACTGAATATCCTCCGCCTTGGCCGCCGCTTTGGGATTCCCTGTCAAAAAAGGGTCGATCAGGAGCTTGGCCTTTGGGGTCGAGATGATGAAACAGGAGTGACCCAAATACTTAACGGAAACGGTCGAAGCCATGATTTTGATTCTCCTCAAATGCCTCAGGGTAAACAAGCACGCCTTCGAGGCTAAAACGCCTTCACCTGCGGTAATGTTTCAGCCAATCTGATTCGATGCGGTCTCCGATTGACCTTCCTGCTTGGAAAGCTCTGGCAAGCCATGCCCCAACGGTTCCACCGATGCGTGAACTCTTTGCCAAAGATCCCAACCGGGCCTCCACCTTATCCCATCGCTGGAACGATTTCTTCATCGACTACTCAAAGAATCGCGTCACCCCGGAAACTCTCAAACTCCTCCGCCAGCTTCTCAAAGAGGCCAAAGTCGAGGAGCTCCGAGATCGAATGTTTCACGGCGATAAGATCAACTTCACTGAAAACCGCTCTGTCCTCCACATCGCACTCCGTCGCCCTGCCAATCAACCCCTGATCGTCGAGGGCAAAGACCTGATGCCTGAGGTCGAGGCCACCCGAAGCCATATGAAGAACTTTTCCGAGCAGGTTCGCTCTGGATCGTGGAAAGGCTACAAGGGCCAACCGATTTCCGACATCGTGAACATCGGGATTGGTGGCTCTGACCTCGGGCCCGTCATGGTCACGGAAGCCCTCAAGCCATTTGCTCGCCGAGATCTGAAGATGCACTTTGTCTCCAATATCGACTCCACCCAACTGGTCGAGGTTCTTCGAATCTGCAAACCCTCCACCACCCTCTTTCTTGTCGCCTCAAAGACTTTCACGACCCAAGAGACTTTGACCAACGCCCATTCTGCCCGCTCCTGGTTCCTCAAGGAAGCGGGTGATGAGAAACATATCGCAAAACATTTCGTTGCCCTTTCCACGAATGAAACTGCGGTGAAGAAATTTGGCATCGATCCCGCAAACATGTTTCCCTTTTGGGATTGGGTGGGCGGACGCTATTCGCTTTGGTCGGCCATCGGCTTGAGCATCGCCCTTTCGATCGGTTACGACCGGTTTGCCGAGTTGCTGGAGGGCGCACATGCCATGGACGAGCATTTCCTCAAGACTCCCGTCGAGCAGAACCTGCCCATGACCCTGGCCCTGCTCGGCATCTGGTATAACAATTTCCACGACGCGCAGACCCACGCCATCCTGCCGTACGACCAGTATCTCCACCGTTTCCCCGCCTACTTCCAGCAGGGCGACATGGAAAGCAACGGCAAAGGTGTGGATCGCGAGGGAAAACCAGTAACCTGGAGCACCGGTCCAGTGATCTGGGGCGAACCGGGCACGAACGGTCAGCACGCTTTCTATCAACTCATTCATCAGGGCACCAAACTCATCCCCTGCGATTTCCTCGCTTCCGTAGAAACTTTCAATCCAATGGGACCCCACCACGACATCCTCCTAGCCAACTTCTTTGCTCAGACCGAAGCTCTCATGAAGGGCAAGACCGAGTCCGAAGCCCGCGCCGAACTCACGCAAGAAGGCCTAAAGGGGGAAGCCCTGGAAAAACTCATCCCTCACAAGGTCTTCTCCGGAAACCGCCCAACAAACTCCATTCTAGCCCAACGATTCGACCCCAAAACCCTTGGCAGTCTGATCGCCCTTTACGAGCATAAGATCTTCGTTCAAGGAGCCATCTGGAATATCAACTCCTACGACCAGATGGGTGTCGAACTGGGCAAGCAGTTGGCCAAAAAAATCGAGCCGGAATTGACAGCCACTGGTCCAGTCAACTCACACGACTCCTCCACCAACCAGCTGATCAACGATTATAAAAAACGCTCGAACCGCCTCTAAATACCTCCCAAGAAAATGAAACGTGTCCTGATTCCCATCCTGATCCTCGGAAGTGTGCTCTCCACCGCATTCGCCTGTACCCGGATCCTCTGGAATAACAACCAGTACGGGGTGCTGGTGGCCCGCTCGATGGACTGGCCGGAAAGCACCGAGCCTGTTTTGTGGTTTCTCCCCCGAGGCATGGACCGGGACGGCTCCAAATGCGGACCAGAGACCGTCGTGAGAGAGAATCCGCTCCACTGGAATTCGAAATACGCCAGCCTGGCCATCGGTATCTACGGGGTTGGCACGGTGGACGGGATGAACGAGAAAGGTTTGGGCGGCCATCTCCTCTATCTGGCCAAAACCGATTTCGGCCCGCGCGACCCAAAAAAGAAGGGCATCTCCGCGATTCTCTGGCTCCAGTACGCCCTTGATCAGGCAGCCACCGTGAAGGAGGCGCTCGCCCTGTTGAAAAACGTCCAGCCGGTCATGATCCAGGCCCACGGGCACGACTCCACCATCCACCTCGCCCTCGAGGACAAAAGCGGAGACTCCGCCATCATCGAATTCATCGATGGGAAACCCAAAATTCACGAGGGCCGGCAGTTCACGATCATGACCAACGATCCCCCTTACGACGAGCAGCTCGCCCTGCTGGCCAGGATGGATTTCAGCAAGCCGGGCCAGGATACCCCCGTGCCAGGCAACATCTCGGCGGCCGACCGCTTTCAGCGAGCCGCGTATTTTTCAAAATTCTTTCAGGAACCCAAGGACATGCAGCAGGCCTTTGCCACCATCTTGGCAGCTATCCGAGGCGTTTCCGTGCCTTTCGGCACGCCTTACACCAAGTTGGGCGACGGCTTCCCCGTCTATAACACCGAGTACCGCACTGTGGCCGACCTGACCCACGGCGTCTACGGCTTCGAGCTCACGACCACGCCCAACTTTTTCTGGGTGGAATTCTCCAATTTTAAACCAGAGAAAGGCCAACCGCCCATGTCCCTCACCCCTGGGGCGATCGATCTGGCGGGGGATGTCTCCGCCCAGTTCAAACCTGCCTCCCCTCCCTTTTGAGCCAAGGCATGACGAAGCAGGACCTGGCCAAGTTCATCGACAGCACTGCCCTCTCGCCAACTTTAGGCATCCGAGAGGTTCAGACCCTTTGCCAGGAAGCGGAATCCTTGGGCTTCTGCGCCGTCTGCGTTCCACCTTGCTGGGTCTCCTATGCGAAGAGCCTTTTAAGTTCCGGTCGGGTTAAAATCGCCACGGTCGTCAGCTTCCCGCACGGCAACGACATTTCGTCGTCCAAAGCTGCTTCCGCCCGGGATTCGGTGGCCGCGGGAGCCGACGAGATCGACATGGTGATGAATCTGACTTGGGCCAAGGAGGGAAACTGCTCCGCGTTGGAACAGGATATCCGCTCCGTTGTTTTGGCCGCCAAGGTCCCCGTGAAGGTGATCCTGGAGACCTGTCTCCTCACCGACTTGGAGATCAGGGGCGCTTGCGAGGCCGCAGCCCGGGCCGGAGCCAAGTTTGTTAAAACCTCAACCGGCTTTGCAAAAAGCGGTGCAACCTTGGAGGCCGTTCGCCTCATGAAAGCCTCTATCCCTACAACCATGGAGGTCAAAGCCAGCGGCGGAATCCGGGACGAGGCTACGGCGCTGGCCATGATCAAGGCAGGGGCCACACGATTGGGAACCTCCTCCGGTGCTGCGATCTTGGCCGGAAAAAAGGCCTCGGCTACCTACTAGAGAACGCCTAGCAAACCCGCTTTAGCCTTAGTAGCCATACAAGCGGAGGCCTTGGATGCGGGAAAATTCCTGCCGGTTTCGCGTCACGACAGGCTCACCGTACGCCAGACCCGTTGCCCCGATCCACATGTCGTTGGATCCGATCAGCAGGCCCTTGGCCTTTAGATCGCGATAAATCTGGCCGTAGTGCCAGGAAACTTCCGCACGATTTCCGAGAAATCGGAAGGGGGA
>RFMG01000189.1 GCA_009927835.1 Verrucomicrobiota bacterium
AGATCCAGCCGCTTGCAGATCGC
This sequence comes from Verrucomicrobiota bacterium, assembly GCA_009927835.1. Classification (GTDB taxonomy): domain Bacteria; phylum Verrucomicrobiota; class Verrucomicrobiia; order Methylacidiphilales; family Verrucolacustridaceae; genus Verrucolacustris. The sequence continues at coordinate 24 of RFMG01000189.1, forward strand.
CTCCTCGCTCATCGGCGGATGGGTACCGAGGGCCACCATCACATCGACCTGCTTGGCCACCGAGCCAAGCCACGAGTGGGTCTCCTTGAAAAGTTGGCCGACCGGGGCCGTGCGGGTGTGATCGGGGACGATCAGCAGGACTTTGCGATTCTTGAATTCGGCCTGGGGCAGTCCGGCCTGCAGGATTTTCTTAACCTCGCCGGAGGAAAGGGACTTTTCGGACATCAGATCGTTTGGGAGAGGAACCCGCCGTCGACCCGTAAATCGATTCCGGTGACAAACCCGCTGGCCTTGGTGCTGGCGAGAAAGACGGCCGCCCCCGCCAGCTCGTTTGGCTCCCCAAAGCGTCCCATCGGGGTGTGACCCATGATCGATTTTGCCCGATCCGTCGGCGTTCCATCTTCCTTGAAGAGAAGCTTCCGGTTCTGATCAGCGGGAAAAAACCCGGGGGTGATGCTGTTGACCCGGACCCCGTGCGGGGCCCATTCGCGGGCGAGGAACTGGGTAAGACTGATCACCGCCGCCTTGGCGGCCGAGTAGGCTACCACCTTGGAAAGCGGGATGTGGGCGGAGACACTGGCAATGTTGATGATGCTTCCCTTTTTCCGTTTCAACATTCCTGCTCCGAAGATCTGACAGGGCAAAAGGGCTCCCCCCACCAGATTGAGGTCAAAGTTCTCCTTCCAGGCTGATAGAGCGAGTTTTGTAATCGGATTCTCTGGAGTGACCACTGCCGCAGGTTGGTTTCCTCCGGCCGCATTCACCAAAATGGCGGTCGGCCCGAGCTGTTTTTCAATTGTCTGCTCAGCCTGCTCAAGAGCTTTCGGATCCAAGGCATCGACAGACAGGAAAATAGCCTGCCCGTACTTCGAAAGTTCCTTAGCCTTGCCCTCCCCTCTCTCCCGGTTTCTGCCCAAAACAGCAACCTTGGCGCCAGCTTCAGCCAATCCTGCTGCCATCGCACCGCCGAGGCCTCCCGTCCCCCCAATGACGACCGCCACCTCTCCTTTCAGGTCAAAACGGTTGGCTGACGACATCATCGCATTCTATTCGAAAATCCAACAAACGCACGGCGATTTCGAAACGTTACTTAACCCTTACCCGGCTCCATTCCGAAATAAGCTTCGGCGTTCCGGTAACAGATATCCCGGACCATCGACTCGAGAAGTTTCATATCCTTGGGCAGCGTCCCATTCTCCACCTCCTCACCCAGGATTTGGCACAGCAATCGACGGAAATACTCGTGCCGGGGATAAGACAGGAAACTTCGCGAGTCAGTTAGCATCCCGACAAAGTTGGCTAACAAGCCAAGACTCGAAAGCGCGTTGATCTGCCACTTCATGCCCTCCAGCTGGTCCAGAAACCACCAACCGCTGCCAAACTGGATCTTTCCCCTCGCCCCCTCTCCCTGAAAACTCCCGCACAGGGTCGCCACCGCGTAGTTGTCGGAGGGATTGAGATTGTAGAGCACCATCTTGGGCAGGCTTCCGCGGCCGGCCAACTCGTCCAAATAACCCGCCAAGCGGTCGATCTGTGGCCAATCCCCGATCGAATCGAAGCCGGTATCAGGTCCGATCTCCCGAAATCCCCTGGAGTTGCCATTGCGAAGGGCACCGAAGTGGAGTTGCTTGGTCCAACCCCGTTTGGCATCCAACTCGCCGAAATAGACCAGGAGGAATCCCTTGTAAGTTTCCGCTTCCTCCGGAGTCGGCTTTTCCCCTTTTCGGGCGGTCGTATAAATTCGGGTCGCCTGCTCCCGGGTTCCACCCCGTCCAAACGCATGGTTCATCCCGTGATCGGAGATCCGGCTTCCCAACTGATGAAAAAACTCATGCCGTTGATCCAAGGCTTTCAGGAACCCGTGGAAAGAGGAGCAGTCGACCCCCGAGGTTTTCTCCAGACTCTGGACCCAGGTTGAAAAAATCACGGGTTGATCGACAAGCAACGCCTTGTCCGGACGGAAAGTCGGATAAACACGCGTCCCGATTCCACTCTTCCGGATTTTTTGATGATCCGCCAGATCGTCGCAGGGGTCGTCCGTTGTGCCCACCACCCGGACCCGGAACTGTTTCAGGATCTTCTGTGCCGAAAGGGTCTTTAACTTTTCGTTCGCTTTGGCCCAGATTTTGGGAGCCGTCGTCTCATTCAGGATCTCCTTGATCCCGAAGACGCGATCCAGTTCCAGATGGGTCCAGTGCCAAAGGGGATTGCGAATCAGCCGAGGCATCGTATGGGCAAAAGCAAAAAACTTCTCATACGGTTTCGCGCTACCCGTAATGTGGCTTTCGGGCACCCCGTTTGCGCGCATCGCCCTCCACTTGTAATGGTCTCCGCCCAGCCAGATCTCCGCCAGATCGGCCCACTTCTTGTCATCGGCAATCTCCTTGGGGGAAAGATGGCAGTGATAGTCGTAAATCGGCTCTTGGGCGGCC
>RFMG01000221.1 GCA_009927835.1 Verrucomicrobiota bacterium
AATCTACGTTGGGGACTGATTCCTTCTTGGGCCAAGGATCCCAAGATCGGGGTTCAGTGCATCAATGCCCGGGCGGAAACCATTTCGGAAAAGCCGGCGTTCCGGGAAGCTTTCCAGAAAAGGCGGTGTCTGGTTCCGGCCGACGGGTTTTGGGAGTGGGAGACGGTCGGCAAAAAGAAGATCCCCTGGAAGTTTGCCCGAACGGATGGGGAGGGGTTTTGCATGGCCGGACTTTGGGAAGCTTGGAGTAGTGCCGAGGGCATTTGGGAAACCTTTACGATCATCACCACCACGCCCAACGAGGTCGTTCGGGCGGTCCATGACCGCATGCCGGTGATCCTTTCCGAGGATGAGGGAGAGGAGTGGCTGGAGGTGGGGAGGCAGGGTTTACTGAGGTCGGCCCCTGACGATTGGTTGATCAAAACAGCCAAGCCGAATCAGTTGACCGAGGGCTGTTTTGATTTTATGGCCGTTGTGTGAACCGTATGAAGACTCAAGTCGTCTGGTTGAAGCGTGATCTGCGGTTATCCGATCACGCGGCCCTGGCAGAGGCTGCCAAGGCGGGACCTGTCCTGCCTTTGATCATCGTGGAGCCTGAGTATTGGCAGCTGCCGGACACCTCGGCCCGGCAGTGGGAATTCTGGCGCGGGTGCATGGCTGAGCTGGGCAGAGAGATTGAGGCACAAGGGGGGCGGCTCATGATCCGCAAGGGAGCGGCCACGGATATTTTAGAGGATTTGCATAACCGGATCGGCCCGTTCGATTTTTGGTCCCATGAGGAGACGGGGAACGCCTGGACCTACCGTCGGGACCAGGCCGTCGGAGTCTGGGCGAGGGGTCGTGGCATGGCGTGGAGGGAGCGGCGACAGTTCGGAGTCACCCGTGGAAAAACGTTGAATCGGGATCATTGGGCCAAGCGTTGGGATCAAATGATGCGGCAGCCCATCACGCCGACGCCGGCGATCGAGTGGGTCAAGACCGGGCCATCGGATGCCCTGCCGACTGCGAATGAACTGAACCTTGCCCCGGATGTTTTGCTCCATCCCCAGCGTCCGGGCCGGGCGGCAGGCCTGGCTTTGCTGAAAACCTTCCTGCACGAGCGCGGGATGGCGTACTCCCGTGAAATGTCATCCCCGGTCACTGCGGAGAGCGCCTGCTCGCGGCTTTCGCCTTATCTCGCCTATGGGGCGGTTTCGATGCGGGAGGTGTATCAGGCGGCCGAGGAGCGAGCCGCGGAGCTGTCCAGGGAGCGGCCGGCAGGTCACACGGCTTGGTCCCGCTCCATCCGCTCCTTCACGGCGCGGCTCCATTGGCACTGTCACTTCATGCAAAAGCTGGAGAGTGAACCGGAAATCGAATGGGAGCCGTTTGCGAAAATTTATACCGGGATGCGGCCGCGACCCGGAAATCCAGAGTATCTGAGGGCGTGGAGTGAGGGTCGCACCGGCTATCCTTTCATCGATGCCGCCATGCGGTATCTGAATGCCCACGGGTGGATCAACTTCCGGATGCGGGCGATGTTGATGTCGTTTGCGACCTACGACCTGTGGTTGCCCTGGCAGGAGGCGGGGTTGGTGTTGGCCCGTAAATTTGTGGATTTCGAGCCCGGGATCCACTGGTCGCAGTGCCAGATGCAGGCGGGGGAGACGGGGATCAACACCATCCGTGTTTATTCGCCGATCAAGCAGAGTCACGATCAGGACCCGAGCGGCGACTTTCTTCGGGCCTGGGTGCCGGAGCTGGCGGGTGTGGCGGGGTCGATGGTGCATGAGCCGTGGCAGATGGAGGGGTTACGGCTGACCCTTTGTCCCGACTATCCGGCGCCATTGGTCGATCACAAGGCGGCGAGCAAGCGGGCGAAGGATGAGATTTTCAGCCGGCGAAAATTGGCGGTGGCGCGGGAGGAGGCGCGGGGAGTTTATTTGCGGCACGGCTCAAGGTCCGGGCCGCG
>RFMG01000270.1 GCA_009927835.1 Verrucomicrobiota bacterium
GAGCGGGAGATGCCGGAAGAGGAAAAAAAGAAAGCCATTGCCGAATTTAACTTCAAGAAGGGGATTTTAGTGGCGACCTTCTGCGGAATTCTAAGTGCCTGTTTCAGTTTTGGACTAACAGCGGCGGCACCTATTGGTGTTGCTTCAGGAGCCTGCGGAACTGGAACTTTCTGGACCGGTTTGCCAAAGCTTGTTGTGGTTTTACTGGGCGGATTTACCACCAACTTTATATGGTGTCTTCTGCTGAACCTGAAAAACCGAACGGGTTATCAGTATTTCTCAAAAGAGTGTCGACCGGAGCACGCTCACGAAAGTGGCGCGGGTGGGAGTGAGCATGGAGGTGGAGTCCAGAAAAGTTCGGCATGTAATGATCTTCGGGTTCCCATGTTGCGAAACTATCTCTTTTGCGCTTTGGCCGGAGTGACGTGGTATTTTCAATTCTTCTTTTATACGATGGGGGAGAGTCGGATGGGGTCTTTTAGTTTTGCGAGTTGGACCCTGCACATGGCTTCCATCATTATTTTTAGCACCATGTGGGGTTGGACCTTTCACGAGTGGAAGGGGGCGAGTAAAAAAGCTCATGGGCTGATTGGGGCGGGTGTTGCGCTGCTGATCTTATCCACTGTTGTAATAGGCATCGGAACATGGATGAAGAGTGCCTGTCCGCAACATTAAGAAGGCAGAAGCAAGATTCGATAGAGAGGACTTAATTGAGAGAGTTTCAACTTGATGTAAGGGAACGAATTGATAACTACATGAAATGTTTCATATGCGACTAAGTGAGTTCACCTCTGTTCGCCCAATTACTATACGGCGGCTTCACAGGCATCGGACATCTATGCCCATTGAGGCCTTCTCGCTGGTGGAACTTCTTGTGGTAATTGCAATCGTTGGACTTCTTGCAGGATTGACGATTCCTGTTGTCGGGCGGGCCGTGGAAGCAGGCAACCGGGGTGTCTGCGTCTCGAATTTGAGGGGTTTGGGGCAGGCGATGAATTCTTACGTCGCAGAAAGTGGAATGTTTCCCCCAATTGTAGAGACGTCAGGACGCGGCAGTAGTGCGATTACAAGAAACTGGACAAGCATCCTGGTTGATGCCGGATTGGCAACGACCAATACCCCTTATTCAAAAAACAAAGGAAAGAACGGCTTCTGGTTTTGCCCAAGCGCGATGAAGTCTCAAACTCCTTCAGGCATTAACGCAACAACCTATTCCTATAGTGCGGCAGCAGGGGGCATCCCAGTTGCACGAATCTCCTCTGCATCGAAGATGGCAATGATCATGGATGGAAGTTGGACTGCCGGAACCGGATATGGGTATGTGGATCCCACAATTATGCCGCTTTGTTGTCATCCTCCGACACGGAAGCTGAATGACCCCTCATCTTTCGTGAACGTATGTTTTGTTGATGGTCATGTTGAAATGATGAAAAACAGTGAAATTCCAACAAGTTCTACAAATGTTTTTTGGACAGGGCAGAATTAAGCGTAACCCAGATTGCGAAGTTCGAAGTGAAGAGCTGATCTTGTTGGATGCGATCCCTGATTCAAATCCTGCCGGTCTGATGGACCTGAGTGTTGGTTCAGGTGGGTAGGCAGAAGTTGAGGCTGGTCGGGTACGCACGGATAGTTCCAAGATGAGGAATGGAAGTTGAAGCCCCCATTCCATTTGCGAAACGGAAATCCCTAAAGCTTCCGCTCTTCTCGGCCAAGGTGCAGGCGGGGTTTCCGTCGCCGGCGGATGATCATATGGAGAGGTCGCTCGACCTAAACGAGGAGCTGATTCGCAATCCGGCCTCGACGTTCTTTGTGCGGGTGAAAGGGGATTCGATGCGGGATGCGGGGATTCATACGGGGGATATTCTGGTGGTGGACCGGTCGCTGACGCCGACCGACCGGAAGATCGTGGTGGCGATGATCGACGGAGAGTTCACGGTGAAGAGATTTCGTTCGACCGACGGGAAGGTTTTTCTGGAGGCGGCGAATGAGAGGTTTCCCCGGATCGAGGTTTCGGGGGATCAGGAGCTGGTGGTGTGGGGTGTGGTGGCGTTTGTGATTCACCAGGCGAGGTAAGGCGTATGGGCAGGCTGGCGTTGGTGGATTGCAATAATTTCTTCTGCTCGTGCGAGCGGGTGTTCGATCCGTCGCTGATCGGGGTGCCGGTGGTCGTTCTATCGAACAATGACGGGTGCATTATTTCACGGAGCGAGGAGGCGAAGGCGCTGGGGATTCCGATGGGGGCGCCGCTGCACGAGCAGAAGGAGGTAATCCGGAAACACGGGGTGAGGGTGTTCAGTTCCAACTACACGTTGTATGGGGATATGTCGGCGAGGGTGATGTCGATCCTGAGGGACGAGGTGGGAGTGATGGAGGTGTACTCGATCGACGAGGCGTTCTTGGAGTTGGGAGAGGGGTTCGGGGTGGAGGAGGCGAGGAGGTTGCGGGCGAAGGTGTTGCGGTGGACGGGGATTCCGGTGTGTATCGGGATCGGGGAGACGAAGATGTTGGCCAAGCTGGCGAATCGTCACGCCAAGAAGAACCGGGAGAGGACGGGAGGAGTGTTTGAGATGAAGGAGGGGGAAGAGGAGTGGATGGCGGGGGTGGCGTGTGACGAGTTGTGGGGTGTGGGGAAGAATCTGGCGCGGCGGTTGGCGGGGCTGGGGATCACGACGGCGCTGGAGTTCAAGAAAGCGGATCCGGTTCAGATCAGAAAGAGTCTGGGAGTGGTGGGCGAGCGGATGTTGAGGGAGATGAACGGGACGAGGTGTTTGGAGCTGGAGGAGATGCCGCCGGATCGGAAGGGAGTGATGGCGAGCCGGTCGTTTGGGGCTCCGGTGGAGTCGTTGGAGGAGCTGGAGGAGGCGTTGGCGAATCATGTGGCCCGGGCGAGCGAGAAGGTGAGGAGGTTCAACCTGTGGGCGACGCGGGTGGATGTGTTTTTGAAGACGAACCGTTTTCGGAAAGGGGAACCGCAGTACTGTCCGGGAGCGGGAGTGAATCTGGATCAGCCGACGAACGGGACGGCCGAGCTGATGGGGATAGCGGGGAATTTGCTGAGGAGGATGTATCGGTCGGGGTACAGGTACAAGAAAGTGGGGGTGATGTTGGGGGGACTGGTGGGGGCGGGGGCGTATCAGCCGGTGTTGCCGTTTGAAGGGGTGATGGAGGAGCCGAGGGTGGACATTGATAAGATCGTGGATGGGATCAACCGGAGGCT
>RFMG01000058.1 GCA_009927835.1 Verrucomicrobiota bacterium
TTTCGCGGTGGACGGTGGCAGGACGGCCTTTTTCGTGCAGTTGAGCCAGGGAGGTCAGGCCGCAGAGGCGGGCCTGATCCCGCAGAGTGTAGAGGATGGATTGGAGAATTTGGCGAACCCCGCCCCGGCCGTTGTCGACACAGGCGTAGATGACCGGCCGGCCGATGCCGACGAACTCTGCCCCTTGGGAGTAGGCGATCAGGACATCGGTGGCGCCACGGATGCCGCTATCGAACCAGACGCCGAAGCGGGGGTCGGACTTCTTCACCCTTCGATGAATTTCACGAAGGACATCGATCGGGCTGATCGCGTTGAAGACAAAACGGCCGCCGTGGTTGCTGACGTAGATCCCGTCGGCGCCCGATTTCTGGACGGCGACAGCGTCTTCCACGCTCATCACGCCCTTCACCACGAGGGGGAGTCCTCGCCGGTGGGTCATTTGGGGGTAGGCGGGGGAGATGGTTTGCCGGGTGTGGGCCAGGCGGGCGAGATGGGCGACCGACCATGGGTGCATCTTGGATTTCGGGTTTCGGTCGGAATTTTGTTTCGCCATGCCCTTAAACTGGATGTCGCGGGCATAGGTGAAGGCATTTTTCAGATCGTAGGTGCGGGCCAGTTGGGCGACGGGGATCCGTGTCTGGCGGGAGGCGTAGGCGAGGACGGATGGGGTGCGGGTGCCGACGCAGCGGTTCCGGAGGAAGCATTTGTAGTTGAACATCGGATCTGCAAAAAGGTTGCCGGCAATTTTTGAGGCGTAGGTGAAGTCGGCATAATCATCCATCATCTGGATGCCGCCGTGGCCGGCGCCGGCGTCGATGGTGAAGATCAGGACGGAGAGGTTGGTCCGTTTCACGCGTTCGATGATGGATCGGTTGATGTCGTCGTCATCCGTCAGATAGATCTGGAACATGGAGAACGGCGGTGCTCCGCCGGGGCTACGGAGGCGGGGATTGAAATAGTAGGCGTTGTCCTGAACGGCCCGGGAGATTTTCTCCAGCGTGTATTTCGTCAAATGGCCGAGGGTGTGGACCACATTGGCATCGGTGGCGCCCTGGGCGCAGGCGATCTCGTCCGATTTCTTTCCGTAAAGGTTGGCGGC
>RFMG01000120.1 GCA_009927835.1 Verrucomicrobiota bacterium
TGCCGCTCCGTTCCCACCACATGCAACCCACCCAACTCCGCCACACCCGGCGAAAGCTTAATGTCCGTCCCTCGCCCCGCCATGTTCGTTGCAATCATCACCGCGCCACGCTCTCCCGCCCTCGCCACAATCTCCGCCTCCAACTGATGCTGCTTCGCATTCAACACGCTATGGGGAATATTCTCCCGCCTCAGCATCCGGCTGATGATTTCCGACGACTCCACCGAGGCCGTTCCCACCAACATCGGTTGACCCGCCGCGTTCCTCTTTTTGATCTCCTCGATCAAAGCATTCAGCTTCTCGCGCCGGGTTTTGAAGATCAGATCGTCCGCATCCTTCCGGATACAGTCCCGATTCGTCGGAATCACCACCACACCCAACCGATAAATATCCTTAAACTCATTCGCCTCCGTCTCCGCCGTTCCCGTCATCCCAGCCAACTTCTCATACAGGCGGAAATAGTTCTGGATCGTGATCGTCGCCAACGTCTGAGTCTCCCGATCGATCTGCACACCCTCCTTTGCCTCCACCGCCTGATGCAACCCATCGCTCCACCTCCTCCCCGGCATCAACCGCCCCGTGTACTCGTCCACGATGATCACCTTGTTCTCCTGCACCACATAGTGCACATCCTTCTCAAACACACAGTACGCCCGCAAAAGCTGGCTGATATTGTGAATTCTCTGGCTCGCCTCCTCGTACTCCGCCTGCGCCGCCGCCTTTGCCTTCAGCTTTTCTTCCGCTGAAAGCCCCGCGTTCGAATCAATATCGTGATTGGTTGTGATCAGGTCGGGTACCGAGAAAAAGTTCGGATCGTTGGGATTGAGAAACGTTCGCCCCATCTCGGACAGATCCGCCTCGCTGTTCCTCTCGTCGATCGAGAAGTACATCTCCTCCTTCGTCTTGTACAACTCGGTCCGCCTCGTGTCCTGATACATCTCCAACTCCGCATCATCCACCGCCCGCCTCGTCCCCGGATCCTCCTGAAACTTCAGCAGCAGCTTGTTCCGCGGCGAACCCATCTTCACCTTGAACAACAACCGCCCCGCCCCCTGCAGATCCCCCTTCTCAATCCGCTCCTTGGCCTGATTCGCCCAATCCGTGCACAACGCGTTCTGCCTCCTCACCAACCCCTCAATGATCGACTTGTACTTGTCAAACTGGTGGGTCGAAACCGTCACAGGACCGGAAATAATCAGT
>RFMG01000158.1 GCA_009927835.1 Verrucomicrobiota bacterium
TCCACTTGTTTCACTCATCGCTCAACGGATATTGGCGGATCCGATATCTGGCATTATGTCTCCTCGGAATTTCATGCTCTACCTCGCTTCACGGTGCGACCGTGAGTGTCACGATCGAATTTTCAGACCACACCTCGCGCACCTACACTCTTTCAAAAAACGGAGAGTTTGGATCTGGCCTGGAAACCATGGGCTACCTGATCAACTCACTGGGCGGTGGGCTTCAGTTTTTGGATGATCCCGATTGGACCCGAAACACCTCATCGGCCACACCCTGGATTCAATGGTGGAGATACAGTTTTGGTCTCGCCCTGTATGGTCTCGGTCTCGGCACGCAGCAAGATTCCGGTTTTGATTCAGGGTACTGGGCACTGTACACGGCCACAACGGACAACGACCCATGGTCTTATGCGGAAGTGGGCTTGGCTGACTTGATTCCAAATGATGGTTTTCGTATCGGCCTGAAGTACTCGACCTATGATGATGTGACCGGCCCGTCCGACTCCCAGAGCAGTCAAATCCTCACTCTGCCGGCACCTCCAACGGCAGAGCCTCCGAGAGTAATTTCCCTCACTATGATCGATTCGGATCGGTTCTCGATGACCTTCGCGACCACCCCTGGCTGCAGATACCAACTCGAGATGACCGAATCACTTTCGATCGTTGATTGGGAACCATGGAGTGGGATCTGGGTTGCCACCTCAAACGAGACCACCCTTACGACTCAGATCCAAAAAAATAAGCCGACATATTTTTATCGGCTGCGATTTCTTCCGTGAAAATATCCCGCGCCTTCACGCTGATCGAGCTTTTGGCCGTCATGGTCATCCTCGGGGTCCTCCTGACCCTGCTGGCCCCCGCCGCGATGGCCGTCAAACGCCAAACCACCCTCGCCACATCCTCTTCCGCCCTTCGCCAACTGAGCATTGCTGCACAAACTTACCTGGGTGAAAACAACGGTCGCTTCTTCCGATCCCGTGAAAGCCTGACCAACGGGGTCCAGTGGTGGTTTGGATTTGAGAGCTCCTCTGGCCCCAAAAAGGAAGGTCAGCGTCTTTTGGATAAATCGATGGGACCCCTGGGGCCTTACATTGCCGACTCTGCAGGAAATGTTCCGGATTTTGCCTTCACATCCATGGGAGCCAGCTTCAAACCCAAGTTCAAAAACGGATACTTCGGCTTTGGCGTGAACACGGAACTCACCGGCGGTCCCACGGGTCAGGAGACCTTGAAAATCAGACAAATCAATCAATTGGAACGGCCCGGCCAGATCGCCCTGTTTGCGACTAGCGCCCAGATCAACACCTTCCAATCTCCCGCTTCTGGAAAAAATCCGATGTTGGAGGAGTTCTATTTTTTCAACACGACCGACTGTGCCAACACCATCCACTTCCGCCATGCCGGCAACGCCATCGTCGCCTTTGCCGATGGCTCCCAACGTGAAGTCCCGGGCGACCGCTCCTCCTTCAATTCCCGCCTCCCCTCCGCCTGCGTCGGCAGACTTCCCGCCTCCATGATCCTCCCTTAATCCCTACCGCCACCACGGTCCCGAACCCTTTAGGCGGGCAGTGACCGCCTCCTGCATCGGTTTCGGAAGTGAGCTGCTCGCCAGGGTTTGCAGGGCTCCTTGGGGATCCTTCCGATAAACATCGCTGAGGGCACCCGCCGCGGCCTTCTCCTGCGTCTTGGGATCTCCCACCGTGCCCGCCCACTTTAATCCGGCGGCAGGATCCTCCTGGCCAACTTGTCTCGCCAGGGTCAGGGCCATGGTGTCCCGACTGGCGCCCGGAGACTGGGAACTGACGTAAGCGGCCACCTCGTTGGGATTGGCTTGGTACCAGTTGGAAATGACCGCATTCACGGCATGGATTTGATCCAATCCTGTCGGCAGGGATCCCGCCCAGCTGGCCGCCATTTTTGGATCCTCCTTCGACCACTGGTCCGCCACGGTCGCCACCAACCCCATCCAACTCCCGGTCTCGCGATTGCTCGCCGCATAAGCCGCCGCCCCCTGGGGATTTTGCTCCGTCCATTGGGCCACCAAATCGGAGCGAATGTTCGCCTTCAATCCATCCGTCAAACCCAGGGACTGCAACTTTTGCAAAGCCCCGTTCGGATCCGTCTGCGCCCAGCCTTGGAGCGCCTCCCGAAGGGGCCCTGCGTTGCCCGTTGCCTCGTAAAGCTGCGTGGCGTAGTTCGTGGCACCCGCCCCATCCATCTCCGCCCATCTCTGGAGAATGTCCGCCAGAGCGGCTTTTTTGATCGGCCCGTCCGGTAGCGACTCGGCCCACCGCAGCGCGCGTTTCACCTCGTCCAGGTTGGCGTGGGCTAAAGCCTCCTCCATTCCCCGCTCCCGTAATCGGGGATTCAACAAGGCACTGGCCTGCTGCAATTTTTCCTCCGAAAAAGCACCCGATGTGGCCATCGATCCGCTGTCCGCGCTGGAACTTCGAGGCACAGGGGTCTCGTCACCCTCCAAATCAACTGATTTTCGAATACGGCTTTTGGCGCCGTCCCCTGCCGAGGGCACGGAGGTCGTCAGTCGGCCCACCCCGATACCCAATCCCAACGAAATCCCCGCTACCGCCACGAGCGTTCCAAGTCCAATTCGGTTCAGGTCGGCCATATCAGAAATGAAAACTAGGCACCGACTTTCAAGCACCCCTTGCTACCCGTCGCCCCGCAGCAGTTCTTGAACTTTTTATTCGGATCCAGCGGACACGGGTCGTTCCTTCCCAACTTCGGACCCTGCCGCTTGATCGGAGCCAACACCTCCTCCACCAACGTGGTCCCTCCCCCGGACTGCATGCTCATGGAACCGTCCGACTCCACCGGTTGCGCCTGCGCCTGCATCGGCAACTCCCCCCGACCCGCTCTTTGCGGCAGCGCCGAGAGGAAGCTTTCAAAAGCCGACAAGCTGGAAGCCGAGCGGAACAGATTGTGCACCACCTCCTCCTTGATCCGTGCCATCAGCTCCCCAAACATTCCATACGCCTCGTTCTTGTACTCGATCAACGGATCCTTCTGACCGTACGCCCTCAAATTAATCGAGGTCCGCAACCCATCCATCGCATACAAATGCTCCTGCCATAACCGATCAATCGCTCCCAAGACCACAAATCTCTCCAACGCCTTCACCGCCTCTGGATTCTCAAACTTCACCTTCACCTCATACGCCTCCCTCACCTTCTCCTTCAGCAGCTTCGCCCACTCCTCCTTCCCGCCCACCTTCTGAAAATCCTCCTTTTGCAAACCCACAGGCATGGCCGAATTCGCCCAGTGAACCAGACCCTCCAGATCCACAGGGTCCGTCCCTGCCCTCGCCTCCACCTCCGACGTAATTCTCTCATCCACCGTCTCAAACACCTCAGGCCGCGGATCGGTCGAATTCAACATATCGGAACGCCACGCATAAATGACCGTCCTCTGCTGGTTCATCACGTCGTCATACTGCAA
>RFMG01000197.1 GCA_009927835.1 Verrucomicrobiota bacterium
CAAGGCCTTTCCAAACGCCTTCTCGGCCTCCGGAGCCACCCGCCCCAGCACCACAGGATCACTCCAGAGGGTGTTGCTGAAAACGTGATTATTGGCACACCCAAAGCTCCATTTTCTGGCTGCTTCGATATCTCCAGGAGAATCCGTCGCCGGATAAAACACCACCCCCACCGGAGCCCAGCCAATCCTGCCCCTCTTGGCACATCCCGCCCGCAGGGCCTGCACACCCAGCCCATGCGCCAGTTGCACGTTCCGGACTATTTAGCTGTTTGGCAATGGGCAGCTTGTCACCGGGGGCATGCTCACCGGTTCCATGCCCTAATCCCACAAACACCTGCGGCTCGTTCAACGTCATCCAATCCACGATCCGATCGCCTAACCGTTCCGCCACCTTCAGCGTGAAATCGGAAAACCATTTTGGGCTTTCCTCATTCAGCCATCCCCCTTTGTCGTACAGCTTGGTGGGATAATCCCAGTGAAACAGGGTACAGAAAGGCCGGATTCCCGCCTTCAGTAGCCCGTCGGTCAGCCGATCGTAAAACTCCAACCCCTTCGCATTCACTTTCCCCCGACCAGTGGGAAGAATCCGCGTCCAGGAGATGGAAAAGCGATACGCCTGGAGGCCCAGATCCCGCATGATGGCAATGTCTTCGGGAAAGCGATGATAATGATCGCAGGCCACCTTTCCGGTTTGCCCCTCCCAGACTTTGCCTTTTGTTTCGCAAAACCGATCCCAAACGGAGGGCCCCCGGCCGTCTGCTTTGTAAGCACCCTCGATCTGATAGGCCGAAGTGGCGGTACCCCACAGAAAATCCCTGGGAAAAGTGCTCATGGGTCTACTCAACAAAAAAAGGGACATTTCCCGTGGTAGCTGCCCCTTTCCCGTCCCGCACGACCAGAAAAAGACGATATGCGCCCCTCTCTTTCGGGAGAGTCACAGGGCATTCCCTCTGTTTCGCATCCTGCAGCGATTGCGGAAAAGAGTCCGGGATGGATTCTGCATCGCCCCCGCCCCGCAAATCCTTGCTCTCGGCCATGATAGTCCACTCGTACTGCAAGGCATCCCCATCCGGATCCTTCACCCTCGCGGATGCATTCACTTTCTCCCCGGGCTTCCCTTTTTTCATGGCGATGGGGAAATCAATCGATTCCAGCTTCGGGCAACGGTTTGAGGGCCACTTTCCCGTCCAACCCCGGACGAGGGCATCGACGGGAGGAAGCTTCTCCCCCGTGGAGAGCAACATCCCGTACCAGGTTGAGGTGGTTTCCTGTTTGTTCCCCCAAAGAAAGGCGTAACTCCCGAGACAAAGCCCCTCCTTGTTTTCCATCAGGGTGGAGAGGGTCGCAAAATAGTTGGCGGCTTTCTCGTTCCCTGTCGGCTCGAGTGAAGCACCCCACTCCGTTTTAGGGGCCTGCCAATGCCCCACCGGCCCGTACTCGGTCATGATGAAGGGCTTCGTCCACCCCAGCCCTTTCAGAGTCCCTCCGGCTCCTCCAGCCCCAAGATAGGCGTTGATTCCCAAAATATCGATCGAGGGATAGTGCTTCATGATCTCTTTGATTTTTCCGGCGTCGGCCCCGGCGATCACCGTCATCACAGGGTGGTTCGGGTCTTCCTCTTTGATGATCTTTGCGAGCTCGTTGAGCTCCTTCCAAACACGGACGGCGTCCTCTGTGCCGACATAACTCTCCATTTCGTTTCCAAGCCCCCAGACGAGGACGGAGGGATGATCCTTGTGCTTATGGACAGCAGCCCGGATTTCCTCCCGCTGTTGCTGAATGAACTTGGCGTCGTCGTATTTGAATCCGTGCCGCTCGTGTTTGACCCAGATTCCGACGCAAAGCGTGAGCCCCAACTCCTCAGCTCGGTTCAGAAGGGTGCGACCCTGGGAATCCTTGGCCTCCAGCTGTTCGATCCCCCACGTCCGGATCGAATTAACCCCCACCTCTTTCGCCAGTTCAAGCGACCCTGAACCCCCGACTCCCTGGATCAAATAGGGTTTGCCATCGCGCAACAGTTCCCACACACCATGCGAATTTTTGGCCAAAGAAACATGGGATGATCCTGCCTTGGTGTTGTTCGATAAAACGCTGATTACGAGAAAGATGGAAATCGCCAGCTTGACATGACTCCAATCAGACATCCAATATTTTTGGATGAAACCCCCTGTTGCGTCGATGCTCATTTTGTGTCTTTTTTCCCTTTTTGTTTCGGCTCGAGCCGAGGATGTCATACCTCCAGTTTCCCCTTCCGAGAGTGAGTCCAGCTCGTCCGTTCTAACCTCCCAGGCTTGGGAAGCGCTGGCTTCCAAAGATTATGCCACCGCGAAGGCTAGGATTGCCCGTTGTCGCGATCTTTACGAAGCCAAGGCCAAGGAGATGCAGGAAACCCTTTCGGTCGTTCCCGGCCCGGACACCGCCCGGGAGTTCTGGGCATTAAATGA
This sequence comes from Verrucomicrobiota bacterium, assembly GCA_009927835.1. Taxonomy (GTDB): domain Bacteria; phylum Verrucomicrobiota; class Verrucomicrobiia; order Methylacidiphilales; family Verrucolacustridaceae; genus Verrucolacustris. The sequence goes on from RFMG01000197.1 coordinate 2,445, forward strand.
CGTGGGCACCTGCCTCTTTATTCTCGGAAAAGTGGCCGAAGCCGAAGGAAAAAACAGCGAAGCGATCGCGGCCTATCAGGACGTGATCAAAAACTTTCCCATGGCCCAGTGCTGGGACAAGCAGGGTTGGTTTTGGCAGCCCGCAGTCGCCGCCAAGGAGCGCTTGACCGCCCTCACCTTTGATTCCGCAAAGTAAAACCCTTGTTTTGAAATCCATTTCGCGTCCCGTCTCGATCCTCCGCATCCTCGGATGCACCGCCCTTTTCGTCCTGGCCGCCTGTTCCCCCAAGGAGGATCGACGGGTGTCGGGTCGGTTGGTGCTGGAGTACTGGGAAAAATGGACCGGCTTCGAGCGGGATGCCATGGCCCGGGTGGTGGACGATTTCAACGACTCTCAGGACAGGATTTTCGTCCGATTCCTCAGCGTCAGCCGGATCGACCAGAAGATGATGCTGGCGACCGCAGGTGGTGTGCCACCCGATGTTGCGGGCCTGTGGGCGATCAATCTTCCCTCTTACGCCGAAAACAACGCCCTGATGCCGATGGATCGACTGGTCCGGGATTCCGGCATCCGCGAGGAAGATTACCTTCCCGTTTTCTGGAAGCTGTGCCGGTACAGAAATTTCCTGTGGGCTCTCCCCTCCACTCCGTCGGTGACAGCCCTGCACTGGAACAAGAAGATGTTCCGGGAGGCAGGTCTCGATCCGGAACAACCGCCTCGCACGATTGCGGAACTGGAGTCTTTTAACGAAAAGCTGACCCGGAAAAACGCGGACGGCTCGCTCGCCCAGATCGGCCACATGCCCCAGGAACCGGGATGGTGGATGCACGACTTCCCCTCCTGGTTTGGAGGAGCCAGTTGGGACGGGGGAACCCAGCTTCTTCTGGATGCAGCCCCGAATCGTCATTTCTTCGCCTGGCTGGAGAGCTATCCCAAGCGTTTTGGCGGCCCTGCCATGTATCAGTTGCGCGGGGCCTTTGGGAACTTCGCCTCGCCTGACAATCCCTTCTTCAACGGTAAGGTGGGGATGATCATGCAGGGGGTTTGGATGAACAACTTTATCAAAAACTATGCCCCTGCAGGGTTTGAATACGGGGTGGCCGCCTTCCCTGAGGAAACGGAACATCCCGGCGCCCCGATGACCGTGGCAGAAACCGATATTCTCGTCATCCCCGCCGGAGCTCATCATCCCAAGGAGGCGATGGAATTCATCGCCTTTGTCGAAAGGCAGAAAAACATGGAAAACCTGTGCCTCGGCCAGCGGAAGATCTCCCCCCTGCGGCGGGTCAGCAGTGAGTTCGTGAAAAACCATTCCCACCCGTATCTCCGGACCTTTCTGCAACTGGCGAACAGCCCAAGGGCCCAACCCACCCTCGCCCTGCCCACCTTCAAGGAATACGCAAATGATCTCACGACCTATGTGAATCTTGTCCTGCTCGGACGGATGCCAGCGGAGCAGGCCCGGGGTGAAATGCTGGGACGACAGCAGAAAGCGCTCGACGCCAAGCTCTCCCGCTGGAACCAGGTGGCTCCCGTTCGTGTCAGCCGATGGGAAGCGGAGATTCAGCCATGATGCCGGGGGAACACCGGAATCTCATCAAGGGTCTGGTGTTCATCTCTCCCTGGATCGTGGGGTTCCTTGCCTTCAACCTCTATCCGTTGATTGCATCGATCTGGTTCTCGCTGTGCGACTACAGTGTTCTCTCCCAACCTGTCTTTCTCGGAGTCCAAAACTACGTCGACCTCTGGCACGACCCGGTTTTTTGGAAGGCCCTACGCAACACGGTTGTCTTTGCTCTGGTGGCCATACCCTTGAGCAGCTTCCTTTCGATCGGCTTGGCCGTCCTGCTGAATCAACCGATCGCAGGACAAGGCATCTATCGGACGATCTTTTTTCTGCCGTCCCTGGTGCCCGCGATCTCTCTCGCCATTCTTTGGCAATGGATGCTCAACGGGCCGATGGGACTGGTCAACAACCTGGTCCGGCCTTTTCTGAATATCATCAATGCGGTCTGCGGTTCCCATCTCCAGGCACCCGACTGGCTGAATGATCCCAATTTCGCTCTTGGTGGCCTCATCCTCACGGGACTCTGGGGGACGGGTCAGGCCGTGGTCATTTATCTGGCAGGGCTTCAGGAGATTCCATTGGAACTTTATGAGGCGGCCGAATTGGACGGAACGAGTGCCTGGCAGAGATTTCTTCATGTCACCCTCCCGATGCTTTCCCCGGTGATCTTTTTCAATGTGCTGATGAGCATCATTGGCGCCCTTCAGACCTTTGCTGTGCCCTACATCCTAACGGGAGGAGGCGACGGACCCGGCCGATCCCTTCTCTTTCTGGCCACCTACATATATCAAAATGCCTTTGACTACTGGAACATGGGCTACGCCTCCGCCCTCGCCCTCTGCCTCTTTGTGTTGATCATCGCACTGAGTCTTGTGAGCGTCCGTTATGGGGAGAAAAAAGTCCACTACTCGGGCCGCTGAACCATGAAGCCCACCCGATCCTCCGTCCCGTGGTTTACCCGTGTGGCTTTGATCCTTCTTGGGGTTCTTTTTCTTCTCCCATTTTTCTGGATGGTCTCCACCTCGTTGAAACCACTGAACGAAACGATGAAGCTCCCCCCCCAGTGGCTCCCGTCCTCCCCCCAGTGGAACAACTATCCGGATGCGATGCGTGCGATGGGCCCCTTCTGGCTCTATGCAAGAAACAGCCTGCTCCTTGCATTTTTGAATGTGATCGGCACGGTTTTCTCCAGCGCCCTCGTGGCGTATGGGTTCTCCCGACTGGATTGGCGCGGCAGGGATGCCTGTTTCTTTGTTCTTCTGGCGACGATGATGATCCCCTTTCCCGTCGTGATGGTCCCCATCTACGGACTTTTCAAGGCCGTAGGATGGATCGGGACCTTCCAGCCCCTCTGGGTCCCCGCCTTTTTGGCTGGAGCCTTTAATGTCTTTCTCCTGCGTCAGTTCTTTCTTTCGATCCCCAGAGATCTTTCCGAAGCCGCCCGGATCGACGGATGTAGCGAATTCAGGATCTTCTGGCAGATCATTCTGCCCCTCGCCAAGCCCGCCCTTCTGACGGTCGCCTTGTTTCAGTTTATGGCCACGTGGAATGATTTTCTTGGCCCCCTTATCTTCCTCGCCCGGGAAAATCAGTACACCCTGGCTCTGGGTTTGCAGGCTCTTCAGGGAACGATCAGCGGAACCCCCTGGCACCATCTGATGGCCGCTTCCACCCTCGTTCTGCTCCCCGTCCTTGTCCTTTTCTTTTTGACGCAACGGACCTTTATCCGTGGCATCGCCACGACAGGACTCAAATGATCCACCTCTTTGCCTGCACAATATCCACATCTACTCTGGAGAACCCATGGCCAAGGTCCTGATCGAGAATCTTTATAAAATCTATCCTGCGGAAAAAGGTCGCCCGGAAAAAGTGGCCGTCGACAACGCCAACGTTGAGATTCAGGACCGGGAATTCATGGTTCTGGTTGGCCCCTCGGGTTGCGGCAAGACCACCACCCTTCGCATGGTCGCGGGGCTGGAAGAGATCAGCAGGGGAGCGATCTATATCGACGGAAAAAAAATCAATGAGATCCCTCCCAAGGATCGAGATATCGCCATGGTGTTTCAAAATTACGCCCTGTACCCCCATATGTCGGTCTATCGGAACATGGCATTCGGACTCGAGCTTCGCGGGGTTCCGAAGGACGAGATCCGGCGCCGGGTTGATTCCGCCGCACGGACGCTGGGACTTCTCGAACCCGACAATCTTTTGGAACGTAAGCCCAAAGCTCTTTCGGGCGGACAGCGCCAGCGAGTTGCCCTAGGGCGGGCGATAGTTCGTAATCCCAAGGCGTTTCTTTTTGACGAACCCCTTTCCAATCTGGATGCCAAAATGCGGGTCGAGACACGGACGGAAATCTCCAGGCTGCACCGACATCTGGACAGCACGATGATTTACGTGACCCACGACCAGACGGAAGCCATGACGATGGCGGATCGGATTGTCGTCATGAGGCACGGAAAGATTCAACAGATTGCCGCTCCATTGGATCTTTACCACCAACCCGCAAATCTTTTTGTCGCTGGATTTATCGGGAGTCCCCCGATGAATTTTTTTAACGGCACGCTAACCGCCTCCCGCCAAGGGACGCTGGAGTTCGTCGAAAAGGTTCCTGCAGGTCAGACCCCTTTCCGTTGCCCCTTATCGGCGGAAACTTCCCGGCGCCTATCTTCCCGACAGGACCGTGAGGTGATTCTGGGACTCCGGCCGGAGCATCTCCACCCCAACTCCCTTACCTCGGGATCCACCTTGGAGGCATCCGTCGAAGTTGTGGAACCGATGGGCGCGGAAACTTTTGTTTACCTCAAGACCGGCGGGCACACCTGCATTTGCCGGACCACCCAGGTCGAATTCATGGATCTGGAGGGGAAAAAGTTAAACCTTGGCCCCGACCTTTCCCGTGCGGTTTTCTTTGATCCGCAGACCGAAGCGGCCATCCCTGCCTGAGAATCGCCGGATTATTTCTTTCGAACGACGGCTGATTTTAGAACTTCACAGAAAATTCCCACCCCGCGCCCCAAATCCTCCGGCGTTGCACGGGCACAGTTCAGGCGAAAACAGGCTTCCTTGGGAGGGTTTGCAAAGAAGATTCCTCCACCCACAACAGCGACACCCTTGGCCAGACACTGTTTCGAAACCTCCTCCATCAGGCCTGGGCGTCCCCCCCTCACCCAAAGCATGTAGCCGCCCAAAGGATCATCGGCACGGATTCCATCAGGCAGTTCCTTGGACAAGATCCCCCCTGCCAGCTCCCGCCTTTTGGCGTACACGGACCGCAGCATTTCCAGATGCCCCTCCAACCGGCCCGAACGAAGAAAAGAGGCTGTGACAAATTCAGGAGGAACACCGCCATGAATCGTCTGCCGGCACTGTCGGTCGGCCGCCGCATCCATCCATTTTCCGGGAAGGGCAAAACCGATCCGCAGACCAGGGGCAACCGTCTTGGAAAAGCTGGTGACATAGAGAACCGTGCCGCCGTCATCAAAGGCACGCAAAGGCTTGGGTCGAGCCCGCCCCAGCAAATCCCCATAAATATCATCCTCCAAAATCGGCACCCTCATTTTGCGACATATCTCGACCATCCGTGGCCGCCACTCCTCTCTCAATGTTGCCCCACTTGGATTGGAAAGAGTGGACGTCACAACTAGAAGTTTTGGCTTGGGCTTCGCCCTCAGCGCCTTTTCCCACTTGGCAGGATCCGGTTCCTGACCCACGGCCGTATTCACCGTTCGAAATTTCACCCCAATGGCCCGCAAAAGCTCCAACTGGCCGTAGTAGGCAGGTGCCTCACATACCACCGTATCCCCTTTTTTGAGGAGGGTACCCATCACCGTGGCCAAAGCCCCGGAGCAGCCGGTGCTCACCAGTACCTCCTCTGCCGTTACGGTCACCCCCCGAACCCTCAGATAGTCCCGAATGGCCTCCCGCAGCGAGGCAGCCCCCTCCGGCCGGTGGTAACTGAACATCTCCCGTGCCCTGGACTGAATCTCCCCCTCCAAAGCTGTTTTGAGTGCGTCCATGGGGAGGAAGTCGGAAGAAGGAATCCCCGCCGCAAGGTTGATCACGTGCGGATCCTCCGTCTGCCGCATCAAATCCAGAAGTCGGATCGGGGGCGTGGGCATACAATGTTCTACCTCGGACGGAAAAGATTCGCGAGAACGTTGACTCCTGTTCCCTCCGTCTTACCTTTCGAAACAGTGCCTGACCCCATTGCCGAAAGTCCGCTCGCCTCCCTACATGCGGCGCTGGGTGCCCGCATGATCCCCTTTGCCGGCTGGAACCTCCCGGTGGAGTACAGCGGGTTGCTCGCAGAACACAAAGCAACGCGCCAGGCCGCCGGTCTTTTCGATATCTCCCACATGGGCCAAATCCGAGCCCAAGGCAAAGACACCCTCCCCTGCCTCGAGTCGATCTTAGCCAATGACCCCGCCAAGCTGAAGGACAGCGAGGGACACTACTCCTTCATTACGAACGAGCAGGGCGGGGTGATCGACGACCTTCTCCTTTACCGCCTTGCATCGGACGACTTCTTTCTCGTGGTCAACGCCTCCCGCCATCTGGAAGTTCTGCAACTCCTCAAAAGACACGAATCCCCGAACGTCCGCTTTTCCGGCAACCCCGGAAGTGCGGTTGGCATGGCTCTTCAAGGCCCCCAATCAGCCGCGATTCTTGGTCCGATCCTTCAGGGTGCCCCCCTTCCCCCCAGAAACCATATCGCCCGGTTCACCCTCTTGGGAGGCACTGTCCTGATCGCGACGACCGGTTACACCGGCGAAAACGGCTACGAGATCTTTTCCGATATCCCGACGGGCCGTAAAATCTGGTCTGCCATTCTGGAGACAGGCAAACCCCTCGGTCTTCTTCCCTGCGGTTTGGGCTCGCGCGATAGCCTTCGTCTCGAAGCGGGCCTTCCCCTGAACGGGCAGGATCTCTCGCCAGAAATCACACCTCTTGAGGCCGGACTCGGTTTTTTTGTCGATCTGTCGCGCCCCCGCCCCTTTCCCGGCCGATCGGCTCTCGAGCTCCAGAAGAAAAGCGGGCCACCCAGAACTTGCATCGGCCTTCAGGGCCAACCCGGACAACCCCCGCCCCGACATGGATACCCGGTCTTTCAGGGGAGCAAACAGATCGGCGTGATCACCAGCGGCGTTCCCTCACCCACCCTCGGTCTTGGAATCGCCCTCGCGTTGGTAACAACTCCCGCCCCCGTCTGTGGACAAGATTTGGAAATAGAAGTGCGGGGACGCCGCATTCCGGCCAAGGTTTCACCACGTAAATTCTTAAAAGGAAAATGAACACCCCCGACAACCTCCTTTACGCAAAAAGCCATGAGTGGCTCCGTCTGGAAAAGGACGGCGGAACGGTCGGAATCACCGATCACGCCCAGTCCGCATTGAGCGACGTCGTCTTTGTCGAGCTCCCCAAAACAGGCCGCAAGGTGAAAGCAGGCGAGGTCGTCGCCACCGTCGAAAGCGTCAAGGCCGCCTCAGACATCTACTCCCCGGTTGCCGGCGAAATCACAGCGGTCAACACAGTCCTTCCCAACGATCCGGGGTTGATCAATCGCGAACCGTACGGCCAAGGGTGGCTCTTTCGGATTCAACCCGAGCAACCCAAACCGACCGGTCTCCTCAGCAACACCGACTACGCCGCCACCCTGACCCGTTGAGCCTCAGTCCCGCACAGCTGACCCCCACGGTCGCGGTTTCTCGACATGGCACGCGTACGACCCCTCCTGCAAGGCGGAGCTTTGGTCGACCCTTTATAGAAGCGCCCACGGAACGACTCTTTTTGATCCAATCAACTGGCCCCAAGAAACTCCGCTGCCCACCCCTCCCGTTCGCATCATCCGCACCAACACCAACCACGACCGATTCTGTCAAGGGATGGCTGGGTTGGTGCATGGAACAGTCGAGACGGAAGTGGCCGGCTTTGAAAACGTCCCCCTTTCCGGAGCGGGCGAGGGAGAAACGGCTTACTTTCACCCGGAATCCAAAAGCCTCGTTGTTGGAGATGCGTTGATCAACCTGCCGCCTCATGGACTGACCCTGCTGCCCGACAAGTACTGCACAGATCCGATACAGCTTCGTCAAAGTGTTCGGCGTTTGAGCCAACTCCCGATCGAAAGAATCTTTTTTGCCCACGGAGCCCCCATCGTCCATGATGGGTTATCGGTACTGAACCCCCTTCTTTCATGAAATTTCTTTGCCTCCTCCTTTTGTCGGGCCTGACCGCCTGGTCGGCTCCCACGAACAAAACCACCCCGACCAATCTTCCCAAGGTCACAACCCTGATCCCCCAACTGCTTCCCCGAAATCCCAATGCCAAACCCCCTCCCTCGCCCGTGCAGAAACAGCTGGAGGCCTTCTTCCTCGGCGTCCAGGGCGGAAAGATCGACGAGTCTTTTAAAACCCTTGTAGCCAGCAATCCCGCTCTTTCCGATCCAGCCGCTGTTCCGGAATTCGTGGGAAACATTCAAAAGGGAATCGAGGTCTTCGGTCCTCTCCAAGGCTACGAGCTCTATGATCTACGCTCGGTCGGCACGCGAACCCTGTACATCACCTACCTGAGTTATCACCCCAAAAAACCGCTGCGCTGGCAGTTTGTTTTTTACACCCCCGTGGGGGCCGACTGGAAACTGCTCAATCTCCGCTTCGACGACACCGTCGAACAAAGCCTGATTCCGGACTAGTGCGAAGGGCCGCCGGGGCGCTTCGCGCTTTTTTTGTGGAAAGCGGGAGGTGGAATGTGGAAAGAATCTTTTGAACTCACCAGTTGCGATTTCCTT
>RFMG01000237.1 GCA_009927835.1 Verrucomicrobiota bacterium
TTCCAACTGGGCCCGCTCGCGGGTCATCGTTTCCTGTGCCTTCTGCACCAACATGTCCGCTTGGGCTTGGGCTTCGGCCAGACGCTTGGCCCCTTGGGTGTCGGCGGCCGCACGGGCTTCCGCCACCATTTTCTCCGCCCGGGACTCGGCGTCCCGGAGGATTTTTCTCCTCTGCTCTTCAGCTGCAGCCAGACTTTGGCGCCCTTTTTCGGCACCGGCGAGGCCTTCCTCAATCAGGCGCTTGCGCTCCGCCAGCATGTTGAGCACCGGGCGGTAGGCAAACTTCCAGAGGACCGCGAGGACGATGAGGAAGTTGATCGTTTGGGCGGTGAATTTCGTCCAATCGATCCCCAACTGCTCGGCGAGCTGGTGACCCGTTTCGATAAGGGAACTAGCCAACATGGCGGTTCTCCTGGTCCCGGCTTATTTGTTGACGACGAAATAGACGAGAATCGCGAGACCCTCGGCAAACGCCATCCCGAGCAGGCTGATGATCAGCACCGGGTTGAAAGCCCCGGGGTTCCGGCCCACGGCCTCCGCCGCACGTCCGCCGATCAGTCCGACGCCCAGCGCGGCCCCCGCACCCACCAGCGCGACGGCCAACTGCATTCCGTTGAAGGTAACTTGTCCTGCTTCTGCCAGCATCATAGTTCTTGTCCCTTTCTTGAACTTCCGAATCCACTTCCCCGGCCCACGCAGGCCCTGAGAGGCAAACCCTGTAAGAAGTCCCTCTAGTGTCCGCCCTCCTCCTCAGAGTGCGAACATAGCGTGGCCGTGAAAGCCACACAAAGCATGGTGAAGACGATCGCCTGCACGAGACAGACGATCAGCTCCAGAAAATAGAACGGCACGGCCGCCAACCCGAACGGCAGCATTTTCAACATCAGCGTCAAGACGCTCTCGCCGCCATACACGTTCCCGTAAAGACGCATCGAAAGGGAGACCGGTCGGATCAAGATCGAAATCAGCTCGACGATTCCAACCACGAAGAAGATGACCGTCATCGGCAAAAGGAGGAAACCGCCAATCTTTCCTTTTACCCCGAAAATATGTTTCACCAGCCCGATCGGTCCGTTGTACCAGATCGCCCACAGGGTGCTCATGACAAAGTAGATGATCGCCATGGAGACGGTCAGGTTGGCATCCGCCGTCGGAGGTCGCAGGAAAGGACGTTCGACATGATCCACGGCGAAGGGCAGACCCCCCGCCACGGCATGACCATAACCAATGCTTCCGACTCCCGGCATCAGATCCACCAGGTTGGAGATCGCGATAAAAATGAAGTAGGTGGCAATCAGCGGGAACGCCCACCCCACGACTTTTGGTTCAAGCAAACCGGCAATCATTCCCCTGACCGCGTCCACAACGGCCTCGACGAAATTCTGAGACCCCGTCGGTACCAAGGCCATCTTGCGGGTACCGATCCCTACAACCAAAAGAATACCCAGTGCCACACCCCACAAGGCGACCATGCTGCTTGTGACCGGGAGAGGCCCGATTTGAAAGAAAGTCGTCGCGGCGGGGGGGACAGGAGCGGCAGAGGCAAAAGGAAGTATCCAGAACATGATAAGTGTTTAAATACAGCGAAATTATCCCTCGCTGCCAAGCCCATCCCGCCCCATTCCCTCTTTAGTCGTCAATAACCGCTCAACTTAAGTTTTTCTAATAGGACATTCAACCCGGGGTGCACCATCGAGAAAAAGCTTCCGCATAAAAAA
>RFMG01000054.1 GCA_009927835.1 Verrucomicrobiota bacterium
AGGGGCATCCAGGAGCCAGAGTCGGTTGGAGGTCATGGTGTAGAGGCGGGAAGGATCCCTGCGCTTTAATTCACCCAAGAGGTCCTGCAGAAACCGGAAATTCCCCTGCAGCTCGTTGCCCAGGCAAAAAAGGACCATGGAGGGATGGTTGCGGTAGGTCTCGATGACTTTGTGGGCCTCCTCGCGAACCCAGGCAACGCGTTTGTCATCGCCAGGGGCATCGAGCTTACCTGTCCAAAGAGGGAGTTCGGGCTGAAGATAGATTCCCTCCTCGTCGGCGGCGGTGAAGCAGGCTTCGGGAGGACAGTAGGAGTGGAAACGCATATGATTCAGGCCCCACTGCTTGAGGATTTTGAAAATTCGTCGCCATCCCTCTACATCCATCGGGGGGTAACCGGTGAGGGGAAAGGAGCAGCCCTCGTGGGTTCCGCGAAAAAAGACGGGGAGATCGTTGAGGGTGATACTCATACCGGAGCGGGCGATTTTGCGAAGTCCGAAAGACAACTCCCGTGTGTCCTGACCGTCTTCTGAATGTAAGGTAAGACTGAGGTGATGGAGATTAGGATGAAACTCACTCCAGACGGGGAGTTTTCCGGCAAAGTCGAACGGCAGGGTGATCGTGTCCCCTTGGGCAACCCATTTCACGGGGACCGACTTTTCGGACGTATTGTTGGCTCCAGAGATTCGGATCAAAAGATTTCCGGAGCCTGCTTTCCCGGTGCGATTGCTGATCCGGATTTCCACCGAGGGTTTGGCGGGATCCGGATTGAGATGAACTTGGTCGATCCAAACGGATGGGGTGGCACGGAGCTCGATTTTTCCAACCACACCGTTCCAGATCGACTGCGTGTCTTCGATGTAGGCGTGGGAACGGCCGACATCGAACTGTTGACGATTATCGATGCGGAGAAGGAGATCGTGTTTTCCTGGCCGGATAGAGGAAAGATCGAACTCGTGGGGGGTGCTCAGTGAGTTCTGGTGACCGATCTCTTGTCCATCCAACCAGACCCGGCTCTCCCAGATCACCCGCTCCAAAAAGAGAGTGATGCGTTTTTCCTTCCACTCTTTCGGAATCTCGATGGTGCGGCGGTACCAGGCAGGGCCGATATAGGAAAACTTGCGTGTAAGGCCCGC
>RFMG01000118.1 GCA_009927835.1 Verrucomicrobiota bacterium
ACGCCCAGTGCAAGGAGAGAGAGAAGTCGGGCAATCCGCATTTTCACCGTACTGATGGTAAGCTAATATTTATCTGATGAACATCCTTAGCTCCCTCCTGTTGCTGGCCTGCCTGTTGACAGGCACCTCTTGCAAAAAATCTGAGGTAGGCGGTGGGGTGAATGTGGAGTCCTTTAACCAGCGTGGAATCATGATGTATGGGGACACCTCGTTGGGGGGCGAGCCTTTTGCCAAGGATCCTTCAGTGGTGAAGTTCAAGGGGAAGTACTGGATGTACTACTCCGTTCCCACCCATGACGGAAACAACGGCTGGCGGATAGGAATCGCTTCCAGCACTGACATGTTGAGATGGAGGAAAGAGGCCCAGATGACTTCAGAGCATCCGAGCGAGGCCAAGGGATTCTGTGCTCCGGCGGCCATCGTTTTAGGGGGTAAGGTTCATCTTTTTTATCAGAGCTATGGAAACAAGGAGAAGGATGCCATCTGCCACGCCTGGTCCGAGGATGGGATCCATTTTACGAGGGAGCCCTCCAATCCTGTTTTTCATCCGCACGGGGACTGGACGTGTGGCCGGGCGATTGATGCCGAGGTGGTACCGGATGGAGATCGAATGCTGCTCTTTTTTGCCAGCCGGGACCCGGCCTACAAAGTCCAGCTGGTGGGAGTGGCCTCGGCTCCGATCCACTCCGATTTCTCCCGCTCCACCTGGACGCAGTTGGTCGACGCACCAGTTTTGAAGCCGGAACTTCCCTGGGAAAAGATGTGCCTCGAGGCCCCCAGCATCCTTCGGCAAGGGAAGACCCTCTATATGTTTTATGCGGGAGCCTACAACAATGAGCCCCAGCAGATCGGGTGGCCACCAGCGAGGATGGGATCCACTGGAAACGGATGTCGGACCAACCGCTTTTGACCAACGGCAAGCCGGGTGAGTGGAACGAGAGCGAGTCGGGGCATCCGGGTATTTTCCGGGACACCGACGGTCAGACCTATCTGTTTTACCAAGGAAACAAGGATGGTGGAAAATCCTGGTATCTCTCGAAGGTGAAAATCGGTTGGAAAGACGGGAAGCCCTTTGTGGACGAAAAACCGAATGGTTCTTAAAAGCCAATTTCTGGCGATCGGATTTCTAGTTTTTGGGTTGGTCGGTTGCTCAAGACAACCGCTGGAAATTTCAGGTATCTATCCGTCGTTGGCGATGTTCAACGAGGAAGGGGAGTGTGGAACGGGGGCTGTGGTGCCGTGGGCCGACCGCCTTTGGGTCGTAACCTACGGTCCACACTGTCCCTACGGATCGTCCGACAAACTTTACGAGGTCACTCCTGACCTAAGGCAGGTCATCCGGCCCGAGAGCGTTGGCGGCACGGTTGCCGATCGGATGATTCACCAGGAATCCGAGCAGTTGGTCATCGGACCATATCTCATCGATCAAAAGGGAGGGGTACGAACGATTCCATTTCAAAAAATGCCGGGAAGGCTGACGGGGGTTGCCCGACACCTCACGGATCCTGCAGGAAAGGTCTATTTTGCTACGATGGAGGAGGGGCTTTACGAGGTTGATGTAAAGAATCTCGAGGTCCAACCATTGATTCGCGATGGCAATCCGCCCCCCTTGCCGACGGGAGTCGAGGACTATGCGCAGGTGCTGTCCTCCCAGTTACCGGGATATCATGGAAAGGGGCTTTATACCGGCCAGGGGCGTCTGGTTTATTCAAACAACGGAGAACGCAGCAAGGAGGCGGAGTTGAATCCTGCGATTCCCAGCGGAGCCTTGGCGGAGTGGAGGGGAGTCGGAGATTGGCAGACGGTTCGGCGCAACGAGTTTACCGAGGTCACCGGTCCGGGTGGGATTCGTGGAAATGCCCACCCTGAAAGTGATCCGATCTGGTCGGTGGGCTGGGATCATCGATCCCTGATCCTGATGTGCCTGTCAGACGGGAAATGGCATAGCTATCGCTTACCCAAGGCGAGCCACTGCTATGACGGCGCACACGGATGGAATACCGAGTGGCCGAGAATTCGAGAGATTGGGGAGCCGGATCTGCTGATGACCATGCACGGGATGTTTTGGAGATTCCCAAAAACCTTCTCGGCCCAAAATACCCGCGGGATTCGACCCCGTTCGACCTATTTGAAAGTGATCGGGGACTTTTGCCGATGGAGGGATCGGTTGGTTTTTGGGTGTGATGATACGGCGAAGTCGGAGTTTTTGAACAAGCGTTCGGCAAAAGGGGATCTGGGTGGGCCTGGGCAGTCCCAATCCAATCTTTGGTTTACCTACGGGGAGACGCCCGACCAGCTGGGGCCGGCCCTGGGAAGAGGAGGGGCGTGGATGGAGGATTCGGTGCCAGCGGGGCAGTGGTCGGAACCATTCCTGATCGCCGGTTTCGCCAAACGATCCCTCTTCCTTTCTCATGGCTCCCCGACGACCGTTCGTTTTGATCTGGAAATCGACCCTGACGGGAAAGGTAACTGGCAACCTCTGCGTCAATTTGTGGTTCCGTCCAAAGGTGCAGTCTGGAGCGAGTTGGGTTCGGAGGTTGTCGGGGAGTGGATTCGCATCCGACCGGACCGGGATTGTCCCAAAACCACCGCTTTTTTCCAATTGTCGGCAGAGGATCAAAGAGGGGCTGAAAATGGGCGGGAGTTCTCTGGTCTCGGGCGTTTGAATGATCCCTTCTCTTTTGGGGGATATTTACGGGGCAGAGGGGGGGGTAGGAAGACCTTGGTAATCCAGGCAACCCTTTTGGAGGAAAAGAGTTCCATTCTCGGAGAAGTCTATGAACTGGATGAAAGTCTCCATCTTGTCCCGGCTACCGATCCTCAAGCAATGGAGGAGATAAAGTCCGTCCAGACTATCCCCAGAAGCGTGGTGGATGCCGATGCAGCGTCGGCGATTTATCGGGACGAGAAGGGCGCAAGGTGGCGGCTTCCGAAGAACGACTTGGGCTACGATGAGCTTTCCCGTCGCGGGGAGATGAGAATCGTCAGGGAGGTATGTACGGAGCGGGATCTGATGAACTTCCATGGGACGTTCTATGAGTTGCCGGCAGAAAATGCGGGTGGGATTGCCAAAGTCAGGCCGATTGCCACGCACGGACTAAAAATCCAGGACTTCTGTTCCTACCGAGGATTGCTGGTGATGACCGGAATTCAGGGTGGGGCCGGGAATCCCCATATCCGCCGATCGAACGATGGACGCGCGAATGTGTGGGTAGGCGTCGTGGACGATCTTTGGAGACTCGGCAAACCCCGGGGGAAAGGAGGGCCATGGTTGCACAGCCCTGTCAAAGGAATGGAGCCCTCCGACCCCTACCTCATGACCGGTTTTGATCGCAAGAGATTGGAGCTATCCAACGAGGGAAGTCAGCCGGTCAAATTCACGTTGGAGGCCGACGTTACGGGGGAGGGAAAATGGATGCCGGTGAAAGAGTTTGTTTTACAACCGGGAGAGACGGGCCGCCATGATTTCCCGGACTGGTTTCAAGCCTATTGGGTGAGGTTGCTTTCAAATCAGGACACGACAGCCACGGCTCAGTTGAGCTATGATTAAACTTCGATGAGGGTGTTCTTTGCTCTGACGGGAGTGCTGGTCCTCCTGCCGAGCTTAAGCGGGTGGGCCCAGACCAACACCAACACACCGTCCATCCTGGTCCCTTCCGCTCAAGATCCAAACAAGGACACCCGGCTGGCTTGGTGGAGAGAGGCAAAGTTTGGAATGTTCATTCACTGGGGGGTGTATTCGGCCTTCGGCGGAGAGTGGAACGGCCAAAAGGTGGAGGGATATGCGGAGCATTTGCAGCGGATCATGAAAATCAAACGGGAGGAGTATTTGGAAAAGGTGGTGAAGCCGTTCAACCCGACCGAGTTCAATGCGGACGAATGGGTGAAGACGGTCAAGGACACCGGCATGCAGTACATCGTCATCACCTCCATGCATCATGACGGCGTGGCGATGTTCGACTCGAAGACAGACGACTATAATGTGGTCAAGACGAGCAAGTTTGGCCGTGATCCCTTGAAGGAGTTGAAGGAGGCCTGCGACAAGTATGGGGTGAAACTAGGCTTCTACTATTCCCATGCGCAGGACTGGTCGATTTCGGGCGATCCGAGATATCCTGAACCGAACGGACCTGAACGGCGCAAAGCGGTGGTGGAGAAAAAAGTGTTGCCCCAAATCAAGGAGCTGATTGAAAAGTATCATCCCGCTCTCTTCTGGGGGGACACCGCGCATCTGAATCCGAAGGAGCTGAATGAGCAGATCCTGGCGTACCTCCGAAAAGAGGATCCCAATCTGATCATCAACGGACGGGTTGCCGGGGCGATCTACGGGGACTACCTCACCACGCCCGACCGGCCGCTGGAGTTCGGTCCGATGACCAAACCGGAGGAGCAGGATTGGGAGGCGATTCCGACGACGAACGAATCGTACGGATACCATTCGTTGGACAAGTCCCACAAACCGCCGGCTCACTTCATCCGACTTTTAGTCAAGGCGGCAGCCAAGGGTGGAAATCTGCTGATGAACATTGGGCCGATGGGAAACGGCAAGATGGCGCCGGAAGACTTGGCGATTTTGCATGCCATTGGCAAGTGGTGGAGTGTCAACGGGGAGTCGATCCGGGGCACAGCCCGGACTCCTCTCATGAGGCAGAGTTGGGGCGATTCGACCCTGAAGGGGAAGAGTCTCTATCTCCATGTGTTCGATTGGCCTAATGACAGAAAATTGGTGGTGGGCGGATTGAAGGGTGAGATTGAGAGCGCGGTTCTTCTGGCAGACCGAGAGAAGGCGCTGAAGGTGAAACGAAGAGGTCTGGATGTGGAGATCGAGCTCCCGGAAAAAGTCCCGGATGATGCGGACAGCGTTATTTTGGTGCAGTGCAGGGAAGTTCCGCAAGGGGACCCAATCTTTCTATTGCAAAACAATCTGACCAACCGATTGAGCGTCTTCTTCGCCGATCTTTTGGGGACACAAAAGAAAGATGGATGGAGGTTGGGTCGTGGGACCGCAAACTCGGCGAATGTGACGGGGTGGAATCAGAAAGAGTGCGGAGTGAAATGGTCGACGCGAGTGAACCAAAAAACCGACTTTGATGTGATCGTACGTTACGACGCCCCTGGTGCGGACGGAAAAGCCAAGGTCGAGACGATGGGAGGCACGGTGACGGCCAAGAGTGAGGATACCTTTGGGGGAACCTTCACCGTTCAGATCGGGAGTCAAAAACTCAAGGGTGAGGTTGTGCAGCAGGGGGATGGGGTGGAGTTGAATCTCGGCAAAGTCACGTTGGAGCCTGGTCCGGTCGAGATTCTGGTCACCACTGATACCATCACCGGGAAAGAGCTTATGCGTCTTCAGTCGGTAACGCTGACTCCACGCTAATGATTTTGGTGGGCTCGCGAATCGCGGGGTCTTTTTTCCTGCTTTTTGGCTTCCTCAGCCTGATTTCCTGCCGGGAACGGGTGAATGTTCAGGTGCCGACCGATAATCCATTGAAGGCCAAGCTCGGACTCCCGCTGCGGAACGGCGGTTTTGAGCGAAAAGGATTCAACCTTTGGGATCCATCCATTATTAAGGTGGGAGATACCTACCACATGTTCGCTTCTTGCTGGACCAGTGAGGATTTTAACGCCTGGAAAACCAGCTTCATCGTGCGGGGCACATCCAAAACACTGCTCGGGCCTTATACTTTTGCCAGCGAGGTTTTTCGTCCGCGCCCAGGTGACTTCTTTGATTCGCAAGGATGTCACAATCCGAAGATCACGTTTCATAACGGAAAATATTATCTCTATTATTTGGGTATCCCTGCTTGGAAAAGTGGCGTAGCGGTGAGTGACTCAGTCGAAGGGCCGTGGGAACGCCGGAAAGATTGGTGCATTCCGGCGAACAATCCTGCGTTGTGGATTCATCCAGATGGGTCTGTTTATGGGGTGGGCAAGGTAAAGGTCGAAAACCCTAAATTTCCTGGTAGCAAAAAATTCGACGAGTTACTTCACTATATTCACGCGTTTCGATCCCCATCCATCTTTGGGCCCTATGTCATGATGCATCAGGGGAATGAGAACGCCTTACCCAACAACTATCAAAATGAGGATCCCTGCGTATGGCACGATGGTACGCGTTACCACATGCTCTTGACCGACCTGCACGGCTTGGCTTCCGGGCTGCATAAGAGTTTTGTCTACTACACGTCCCGGGACGGCATCTCCTATGAGTTGGTTTCCAAGGAGCCGCTTTTCTCTAACCAAAATCCCATCCGATTTGACGATGGTAGCGAGACGAAGTTTCTTCGTATTGAGCGTCCGAACATCGTTCTCGATGAGGA
>RFMG01000114.1 GCA_009927835.1 Verrucomicrobiota bacterium
GGTTCCAACAGCGACACCGATCGGGTACGGGCAGACTTTGGCGTTTTCCACCTTGAGCGGGGGGGAGGCGCGGGCGGGCGGGACGTTGGTTTCGGGCACCTTTGCATTCTCCAATCCATCGGTCGCTCCTTCGACAGGAACGAGCAGTCAGACCGTGACTTTCATCCCTGGTGATACAGCTAACTACAACATGGCAACGATTCCGGTGAATGTTACGGTGAATCCGGCTCTGATCTCCTCTGGGTTCTCCCACACCCTTTATCTATCCGCGGGAGCCAGCAACGTGACGGCTTGGGGGCTGAATAGCGATGGGCGGTTGGGCGTGGGCGACACGAACTCGCCCGTCAACTGGGCCCGGACTGTTCAGGGGATTCCCGCGGGAGCCACGATTGCTCAGCTGTCGGCGGGCGGAACGCATAGTCTGATTCTTGCGGATGGGCAGGTGTATGCGGCCGGTTCGGACCGGTTCGGGCAGTTGGGGCAGGGGGCGACGAGTGGATTGAACAAAACCGGCTTCACTCCCGTGCCGATGACCTCCAACACTCCCGTGGCCGTGGCGGCGGGGGGGAACCACAGCCTGATCGTCACGGCTTCCGGAAAGGTGTTTGCCTGTGGAGACAACACCTATGGGCAACTGGCCCGATCGAACACAATTTCGAGCTCGGGCACATGGGTCGAGGTATTTTTTCCGGGTTTGAGCAACCGGATTGTCTCCGTGGCCGCAGGGGCGGATCACAACCTGGCCCTGGATGAAAGCGGTGGAGTGTGGGTCTGGGGAAGAAACGACTCCGGGCAACTTGGAAAAAACAGCCGAACCAGTGCGGAGCGGACTCCGGTCCCAATCCTGTCCTCGGGGGCAAAATCTGTTGCGGCCGGCTTTGCGCACTCGTTGATTTTGAAACAGGACGGAACGGTTCTTGGATTTGGGCGGAACACGTTGGCGCAGGCGGGACAGGGTGCCGCCATTTCGTACGCCAAGGTGCCGATGCAGATTTCGGGCTTGAGCGGAATCCGATCGATTGCCGCAGGCACAGACAGCTCCTTTGCCATTACCGAATCGGGACAACTGTACAGTTGGGGGTATAACTCGTACGGGGAGCTGCTGCTCGGGTACGCCAGTCCGATCAGCTCTCCCGCGGTTTATGGGCCGTCTCCCTCCCCGATCTGCACGAATATTTCCAATGTGTCGGGAGGAGGATACAGCAGTCTGGCGGTGGGAGCCCAGGGAGTGATCTTTTCCGGAAGAAACGATGTGGGACAGTCGGGGAATGGTCCGGATCCCCAGCAGGTGGTGGGGGATTACTTTTACGAGGCGGGAAATCTAACGGTCACAAATCTGACGATGGATCTGGCCGGGACGGC
>RFMG01000161.1 GCA_009927835.1 Verrucomicrobiota bacterium
TCAGCGGCAAACCCTCCGCCTTGAGTTTTTGAACCTCCCCAACGTGTTGCCGTATGAAGTAACTCCGGCTTTGCTGGTCGCCACGCAGCAAACAGGGGTCGGAACTTTGGCAACGCCGCTCTGCCATCCCGTTTTCCGCGATCAGGATGGGAAGATCCGGGTACTCGGTGGCATAGCGCTCCACAAAAAAACGCAACCCCCGGGGGAGGGCCTTCCAATCCCACCACTTCGTGGTCAGGCTCTGCGTCAACCACTCCCGTAAACCGACCCGACCCAGGCGAAGATCGGAGAAGGTGGGAAGGCGCACCGCATTACCAACGAACGGGTCGTAGTAGTCGAAGGATATGAAATCCACCACCGGCTCCTCCCTTCGTTCCCTCACCAACGGAACAAGCCGGGAAAACGTGCTTTCATGCAGAAACTTCCGGCTCAGACCGTGCTGAATCTGCTTGAGAAACTCCCCGATTGCCTCCGAAAAAAGGCCGTGGTGGGGGAAATCCATGGCCCTGTACGCACGGGTAAATTCCCGGTACCGGTCGGTCAGAAATGCGAGGATCGGCTCTCCCCCCTCCGTTTGTCGCGCCGCCTCCAACACATCGACAAGCATCTTATCCATCCAGTACAGGTCACTGGCAAAGGTGTTGAAACTGAGCCTCGGAAATCCCCAATCCGGATGCAGCGAATACAGATCGTGGATTTCCCTTCGAACCCGAACATGCGCCTCCAGCATCGTCTGCAAGGCACACAAAGCCGCCGCCCACCATGCTCTCCTCCCCGCTGGGAATGCGCCCACATTATAGGTGCAGGCCGCCAACATGTTCGGTTCGTTCATGGTGATGAACCATGTGGGCGGCGCGACTCCCCGTTCGGTGAGCTTCCGGTTCAGAACCTCCCAGAGTTTTCTTTCAAATTGGCTGAATATGAGCGGGGTTCTTTCGTCCAACCAAGGATCGGTTCCCAACCATTTTGGGGTCGTGAAATGACAAAGGGTGATTAACGGTTCCAGGTGCCGCTTTCGGAGCGCCGCGATCATGTCCACATAGCGGTTCAGTGCCGCCTCCTGGAACACAGCCGGTTCAGGGTCAGGCTGGACTCTCGTCCAGTCCACCCCCAGGCGATACCCCGTCAACCCCATCATTTCCGCACGGTCGAAATCCTCCTCGTAGCGGTTCCAGAAGTCGACCGACCGACCGGAACGGGAAACTTTTCCCGACCTCTCCCACTCCGCCCAGTTATTTTGCGGCTCCCCTTCCCCATTGTATCCCCCCTCATGTTGGTAGGGACACGAGGACACCCCCCAGAGAAACTTCTCCGACCTCCAATCGTTTTTCATCGCTTCCGAACCTGCTCTGCCATCTCCTCCTGTTGGTCGTTGTTCACCTCGACCGGAACGGGGTCCGATTCGGCCAAAAGGGTCCGAACCACCGTCTCAGCCGCCTTGGGACGCCCCATTCTTTGCGCCGATACCCTCATTCTCTTCAGCCGTTCGGGATCCGAGAGCAAACCACCCACCTTGTATCCCAACGTCATGATCTCATTGCATTTGATCGCCACCCCATTTTCCAATAGTTGGTCGCTGTTTCTCTCCTCCTGCCCCGGGATGGGGTCATAAATGGCCATCGGCAGATGACAAACCATCGCCTCGGCCGAGGTCATGCCTCCCGGCTTGCTGATGAGAAGATCCGCGGCAGCCATCCACTCCGACATGTTCTCCACATACCCCTGCACCCGGAAGTCCACTTCCCCCGCATCCGTTCGGGCCACCTCCTGCTCCACCAAGGCTTTTGCATCGGGATTTTTTCCGCAAATCACCACGACCTGGGTCTTGCGATTCAGTTGCCGCAACGACTTCACCACCTGTTCGGCAGGGTTCACCCCCAACGCCCCGGCCGAAACCAGAACGACGGGGCAGTCAACCGCCAGACCCAGTCTTTTCCGAAGAGCCAATGGATCCAGTGAGGGGCCGAACGTGGGATCCACGGGGATGCCGCTCACGGTGACGCGATCGGCCGGGAGACCCAGCATGGTCAAATAGGCCTTCGTCTCGTCCAGCGCCACAAAGTACCTGTGAAACGCCCGTGATAGCCACATTGCATGGAAATCATAATCGGTCACCACGATGGAGAGTTTGGCGCGAATCGTCTTCTGGGTGATCAGATGGGAGATGATTTCCGCGGGCATGAAGTGGGTGCACACGGTGATGTCGGGCTGAAGCTGGGCAATCAGACGCACGAGGGGGCGGGTGTTGAGGCGATCCAAAAGAAGCCTCATCTTGTCGGTTTTCCAAGGCTCGTCGCTCTTGTCATACCACCACCCCAGCAGGGTGGGAGCGTCCTGAACAAGCGTCAGGTAAAGTTTGGAATAGAAATCCCGGAAGAGTTTGTTCGTGAAGGCCAAGGCATCCACATTCACCACCTCCCCGATCCCGGGGGTGGCGCGGCATACGGATTCGATCGCGGCCGCCGCCCGAAGATGTCCGGTTCCCGCACTCGCGGATAAAATAAGAACTTTTTTGGGACGATTCACCATTCTTCAGCCTACCCGACGAAACACACCGAGGAATCCCTAAAAAGAGTTCCCTCGCTCCGCGAATAGGTCGGGTTGCAGTTTCGGACTTTTTCCCTGCTTGG
The DNA here is from genome assembly GCA_009927835.1 of Verrucomicrobiota bacterium. GTDB lineage: Bacteria > Verrucomicrobiota > Verrucomicrobiia > Methylacidiphilales > Verrucolacustridaceae > Verrucolacustris. Next base: position 2,631 of record RFMG01000161.1, read on the forward strand.
GATTCTTGGGCTTGATTCGGGCCGGTTTGCCGGAAGCGTCGGTCTCCCCCTCCTCCAATCCCTTCAATATTTCACCCGCTCGATTCAGGACCGTTTCGGGCAGGCCGGCCAACCGGGCCACCTGAATCCCATAACTGCGGTCCGCTTCCCCCTCCACGATCCTGCGCAAAAAGACCACCCGGTCTTTCTCCTCCCGAACGTCGACACGGTAGTTCCTCACCCCCTTTCGTGTCAGCGCGAGCTCGGCCAGCTCATGGTAATGGGTGGCGAACAGGGTCTTCGCCTTGACCTCGTCATGAAGGTGCTCCCCCACCGCCCATGCGATGCTGAGTCCGTCCAAGGTGCTCGTCCCGCGACCGATCTCATCCAAAATCACCAAACTATCCTCCGTGGCGTGATGCAGAATCATGGCTGTTTCGTTCATCTCCACCAAAAAAGTGCTCTGCCCCCTGGCCAAATCATCTCCGGCACCAATTCTTGTAAAGATCCGGTCCAGGATCGGCAGTTCGGCCGACGCGGCCGGCACGAAGGAGCCGATTTGTGCCAGGAGACAGATGAGGGCTGCCTGCCTCAAATACGTGCTTTTTCCGGCCATATTGGGACCGGTCAGGATCATCAGCGTTCCCTGTTCTCCCCCGATCCACAGGTCATTCGGAACAAACGGATCCGCCCCCCCCGCCAGCAACTGCTCCACGACCGGATGCCTCCCTGCCACAATGTGGAGACAACGATCCTCCCTCATGGTGGGGCGCACATATCCCCATCGGCGTGCGGTCGTTGCCAGCCCGGCCAAAGCATCCAAAGTCCCCAGGGCCGAGGCGGTTTTCTGCAGGGACTCACTCCGTGAGAGAACCGACTCCCGAAGTTGTCCGAAGAGTTCCAACTCCCGCGCAGTCGACTTCTCCTCCGCACCCAGGATTTTTGACTCCATCTCCTTGAGTTCGGGTGTCACATATCTCTCGGCCTGGGCCAGGGTTTGCTTTCTCTGATACTCCTTGGGCACCTGATCCAGGTGGGTCTTGGTGACTTCGATCCCGTATCCGCTGATGTTATTAAAGCGGATCTTCAGGCTTTTGATTCCGGTCCTTTCGATCTCTTTAGCCTGGAGTTCCGCAATCCATGATCTCCCCTCGCGCATGGCCGTGCGGTGCGAGTCGAGAATCTTGTCATACCCATCACGTATCATCCCTCCCTCCCGAAGGGACGCAGGGGGATCATCTGCCACGGCACGACTCAGCTCCTGGGCCAAGGATTCCTGCAAATCGATTGATTCACTGATCCTTCGATTCAGTTTTCCCGCCAACGCCAGTCCCTTGCTTTGGATGACGGGAAGGACGTTGAGGGTCGTTCGCAACGCCAAAAGATCCCTTGCCGTGCCCGAACCCCCAGCCAAACGCCCGACAAGTCGGCCCAGATCCCTTACTTCCAAGAGAGTCTCCCGAAAATCGTCCATCGCCCCCACATCATCCAGAAAGCCAGCCACGGCATCATGCCGCTCCTCCACCTCGGTTCTGTTCCGCAAAGGTCTCAGCAGCCAGGAACGCAGCTCCCGGCCTCCCATCGCGGTCTGGGTCTGGTCGATCGCCCGCAGCAGGCTTGTCGAGACCCCGGGCGAAGCCGAATCAAAGATCTCCAGATTCCTTTGGGTTGCCGAATCAACCTGCAGATATCCCTCGGACAGGAGAGGCTTGGGGACCTGCCAGTGTCGCATCCCCCCTTTCAGGGTTTCCCTGACATAACGCACCAAGGCGCCGCCCGCACCCACTGCCGGACCCATTCCCCTGCAGCCGAAGCCATCCAGGCTCTGGACGCGGTAGTGCTCACACAGCACCGTTCGTCCGGCATCCTCCTCCAACGACCATTCGGGAATCCGGGTTACCGTTGTTCGGGCATCCATCCACGCAGGAATCTCTGTCTCCTCCTCCGAAACCAGAATCTCCGCAGGATGGGTTTTTTTAATCTCATCTTTGCACGCGACCTCATCCCTCGGCTCCGACAACCGAAACTCCCCCGTGCTTGCGTCCAACAAGGCAAAGCCCCAAGGCCTTTTTTTCCCGTCCCCCCGACGGACCGCCCCAAGCCATCGGGGCAATTTGGGGTCGGTCAACTCCAGCCCCGTGGCACACCCCGGACTTAGGATCTTGGTGATCGCCCGATCCACCATCTGCCCGCTTTTGGCCTCCCCCATCTGGTCACACAGCGCAACTCTTCGCCCTGCGGCCAGCACCTTGGCGATGTACCCCTCCGCCGCATGGTACGGCAACCCACACATGGGGATACCATTCCTCTTGGTGAGGGTAAGGTTCAGCAAACGAGACCCCTCATCCGCATCTTCAAAAAACAGCTCATAAAAGTCCCCCAGGCGGAAGAAGAGGAATGTGTCCTTGGGAACCTGCGCGCGAAGCCCACGGTACTGGCGCATCATCGGGGTGGATCCATCGGACATTCCTCCTTTTTCCCTGACTCGTCCTCCCAGCTCAATCCACAAGGATGCAAGCTGTGCATAGTGTGGAAAACTTATAAACTCGGTTTGTGCGCGTCATCATCACGGGTCTGGTCGGGCAATATCCCTTTGGGGGAGTGATCTGGGACTACCTCCAATACCTGCTCGGCTTCCGTTCCCTGGGCCACCAGGTCCTCTATTTGGAGGACTCCGGCGCATGGCCTTACGATCCCGAGGCCGGAACAATCACATCGGACTGCTCCTTCGCGCTCCAATCCCTGGAAAAAATCTTCCACGATTTCGACCTCGATCATGCCTGGGTTTACCGGAACGGTGCCGATGGAAAGTTTTACGGAGCCGGGGAAACGGTAGCCCGCGAGTGGCTCCGCCACGGGGACCTGTTGGTCAACGTCTCCAGTGCGGGTTGGCTGCGGGATTACGACCTCCGCGTGGGACACAAAATGTTTATCGATGGGGATCCCATGTTTTGCCAAATCGGTCTCCTGGATGGATCGAACCCGCTCTACGCAGGTCGGCTGCGCAACCACGACAGCCACTTCACTTTCGGACTTTCCGTGGGGCAACCCGGTTGTCCCGTTCCCTTGGACGGGATCACCTGGCACCCCACCGTTCAGCCGATTGCCATCGATCAGTGGCCTGTCACGCCGGTCTCAGCCGATGCACCTTGGACTACGGTGATGAACTGGTCCAGTTATCAGCCCAAGGTCTGGGAGGGACGAACCTACGGGCAGAAGAGCCTGGAGTTTCATCAATTTCGGGATTTGCCATCCAGGACGAACGCTCCTCTTCGGCTGGCCATGGGGCTCGGCGTGGACGGACAACGCCCCGCCCAAGAGTTGCGTCAACTCGGCTGGGACCTGGTCGAACCCCAAGAGGTCGTTCCGGATCACAGATCCTACCGCTCTTTTCTCACCTCCTCACGCGGGGAGTGGAGTGTTGCCAAACACGGATACGTGGAGGCAAAGACCGGTTGGTTTAGCTGCCGGACGGCTTGTTACCTCGCGGCTGGCCGACCGGCGGTTGTTCAGGATACAGGCTGGAGTCGTCATCTTCCTTCCACGCGGGGGGTTCTCTCCTTCACCACCCTCCAAGAGTCGGCAGAACGCCTGGCCGAGGCGAACCGCGACTACTCAGAACACTCCAAAGCCGCTCGGGAAATTGCCCTTGAGTTTTTTGATGCAAAGAAAGTATGCCGTGAGCTGCTGAACAAGGTCTGACCCAGGTGAAGGTCGCCTCTCCAATTCAGCGTTTCCAGGCAAAATACAAAACCAGGAAGAGGAAGAACCAAAAAAGCAAGCTGATGCCGATTGAAATCAGCAGGACCAAAGTACGGTTCTTCACCGGTTTCCCCTGCGCCTCTTGATCCTGTGGGGAGAATCTTATCATGGGGATCCGACCCCATTCCCCATGGCCCATGGTAGTTGGGTGGCACGGACAATTTTCAATTTTTGATAAATCGCTTTTCTCTGGTTTTTGATCGTCCCCTCGGTTGTGCCCAGTTTTTTGGCCACCTGTTGAGCGGAGCTCCCGCGTACCAACATCTGGGCGACCTGCATTTCCCGCGGGCTCAGATGCTGGAGACCGTGTTTCGAGTCCTGGGTCTCAAGGGCAAGATTCACCGTGGGGGTCGCACTCGACCTGCCCTCGAGCACTTGATGGATGCAGTGCAACCACTCCTCGGGACTATCCCGGAAATCGAGAAGACCTTTCGCGCCCCGCTCTTTCCACCAAACCGCCGTCCGCGGGGTAAAGTTGTCATCAAAAATGATCGGGTCACCTTTGCAGCGCTTGGGCAGGATGGATCCTTCCGCGGGAGAGATTCGGGTGGATACAAAGACCAACCGGACCGGGGCCTCGGCGGTGCGCAGTTCACTTGGATGCGAGACCCTCAGAAGCCGACAAGGAAACCGGGCTTCGAGCCACTCATGAAAAAGGGTCCCAAGAAAACTTCGATCCTCGCAAATGGCGAAATACAAGGCCTCGCCCGAAGCTTCAGGGGGAGATGAATTTCCATGTTCCATTTTATATCAGGCGATTGCTTTAGGCTTGGATTGCCGAAGGTGTTACTTTCATGCACAGTTTAACGATGTTATTTCGCGAGGAAACGGGTGAATCAGATGCTGTTTTTTGGCCATTAGAAGAGTCTGTATGCATCTGTGAATTCTTCCTCAAGTTTGGGATAAGCGGTGCAAATAATGTGACCAGCGGAACACCCGGCGCCACCCTGCCTAAGCCAAGATAGACAAAAGCCTCGTCTCGCTACCCGAATGACTGCATCAACCAGCACCAAGCTCTCGGCAACAGCGCAAGGGGTTTTCGTGACCACACTTGCCCAACTTGCCATGGGTGCCTGTTCCCAATGGCTGCATCACGTCTCCCCACACTGGTCATCATCCCTTTGGTTCGGCTCAGGAGCTGCCCTGGGTTGCGTCCTTTTAGGCGGACCTTGGATGCTCCTGGGGGTCTATCTTGGACTTATCGCATACCATTTCCTCATCACAGGAACCCTGCCGGTTTGGATGGCTTTGCTTTTGCCGCTGGCAAACGTCGCGGAGACCTCGTTGGCCTGGTTTCTTCTCACCAAGGTGGCTCGCGGTTTTCAACCGTGGATGCGAGAACAACGGGATATCGTCATCTTTCTCATCGCAGCCCCTTGGATCCCCGCACTTGTCAGCGCCCTGACCGCACAAATCCTTCTATCCATCCCTCATATCATCCCCCGCGTAGATTTTCAGGGTGAGTTGATAACGTACGCGCTGGGAAACGCGGGTGGGATCATTCTCATTACCCCCTTGATTCTACTTTGGCGGGATATACGCAAGTATGACTGGACTTCGCCCCGGGGGCGTCAAATGGTCACCTTTAATCTTTTCACCCTAATCCTGATATCCATGTTTTTCCAGGCCCCGGCTTTTCGCGCGATACTCATTGCCCTTTTGCTCCCCCAGGTCGTATGGGGCGTATGGATCAATGGACTCAAAGGGGCAACGATTTCGTTTTTTTTACTCTCTTTCCTTTTTGTTTCCCTCAAGAACGAACATGAATCGTCCCACTACCAACGATGGTTGAAAAAATATTCGGTTACGGAGAGCGCGGAAAAAGGCCGCTTCCCATCCCCAGATCTGCCATCCCAGGCTCTCAGGGGAACGCGCAGAACAGAGGAGGTCGGTATCTTGATTCTTTTTTGCATCACCATGTTTCCGCTCGGCTTGGCGGCGGATACGCTTCGTGCCAAATCTCAGAGAGATAGTTGGGTGATGGATTCGATCGACTCCTCCCTCTGGACCTGGAGTGCCGTTACGGGCTACAGGATCGATCAGGGATCTGTTTCTGAGAAGATTTCCAAAAAATACGCCCTCTTTAGCGGCAAGGCGCGAACAGGGCAGATCAAAATTCCGTCCAAGGACCCCTCCAAGCCTGCGTACTTATCCCACTGGCGGATTACTCAGGTTTCCGCAACGGGCGAACCGCTCGAGGTGACCGGACTTCTTCACTGCCTTCGTCTTGAGGAGAGGGCCGAAAAAGCGGAGCACCATGCGGAAATATCCAGGATGGAGGTGGCTACCCTCCGATCCAGGTTCAACCCTCACTTGCTCTTCAACTGCCTTACTGGCCTGCGCGCCGTCATTCAGCGCAACCCGTCCCACGCACGGGACTTTGTCACACGCCTCGCAAGGTTTCTCAGGACAGCAGTCGACTCCCAACTCCATCCTCTGATTCCCATCGAGCAGGAGGTGGCTCTTTGCCTTCAATACCTCGAGCTTGAGAACATCCGGGGGAAAAAGATCACCTGCAAAACCAACATTTCCCGGCACGTCCGCAATAACCACATCCCCCCGATGAGTATCCAGACTTTGGTCGAGAATGCGGTTCAGCACGGGCACTACACCCCAAAACGATCGTTATGGATCCGAATCTCGGCCCGAGTACGAGCTGACGGAAAATTGTGCGTGTCGGTCTCCCAACCGGGAAAGCTGAACTCATCCTCTGAAGGAAAAACATCGGCAGGAATCGCACTCGTCCGACATCACCTGGCTCTTCTTTATCATAGCGAGGGAACGGTTGAGCTCTGTGAAAAACAGAAGGGGGTGGTTACAGCAACCATCCTCGTGCCCATGGAGCGAGATCCGATATGAAGCAGTTGTCGGTGGTGGTCATCGATGATGAACCACTGTGCCGCCAGGATTTGCGGGATGTCCTTGGTAAATTTCCCCATGTGAATTTTCTCGGTGAGGCTGAAACGTTGCCCGAGGCCACGGATCTGATTCACAAGGCAATGCCGGATCTCCTTTTTTTGGACCTTTCCCTTGGACACAGGAGCGGATTCGATTTCTTTCGATCCATATCGCCCGCCCCATTATGCATCGCGGTGACGGCCGACCCCACACAGGGCGCAACGGCTTTCGATTTCGATTTTGTCGACTACCTCGTCAAGCCGGTGGAGGAAGCGCGACTTGGCCAGGCCCTGAAGCGTGCCATACGACGAATCGGCGATGACAGAACGAGACAGATGCCGACTTTTCTCGTGGAAATCTCAAAAAAGAAAGTCCTTCTCCAAGGTGCGGAAATTCAGCAGATCGCAGCGATGGGTAACTACGTGGTTCTCCATTCCGGAAAAGGCAAAGGAATTCTCCGCTCCACCATGCGGGAAACACTCGCTCAATTTCCCAAGGGTTCGTTTCTTCAACTATCCCGGGGGCGGTGGATCGCGCATGACCAGATCGAAGGTTGGGAGAAGAAGGCATCCAAACTTTTTTTGTGCCTGAAGGATAAAACTCTCCTGCCTGTCTCCCGTCGCAACAAATCCTCGCTTCTCAGGTTTCTTACCCCCCCCCAGAAATAGCGTAAGTAATTACTAGTCATATATCTATACGATTTTTGAAAAAATATTCAGGGTTTTTTACGAAAACCTGGTGAGTGGGCGGAATGGTAGATGCAATTTTATGATCCGGAGGTATACTTTCCAAATGTTGAGAGCTGCATTTCCGATTTTTTTCTCGGCACTTCTTTGTTTTCAAATCATTGGGGGTCAACTCCGTTCGGAAACATTGCGTCCGAGTCCAGGTTCCCAGGCCACTGCCATGCTGGTTCAAAAACTCCTGCAGGATCACCATTTTGCAGGAAAACCGCTCACGGAGGAAAAGGCCAAGGATTGGATCAAGGCGTATATGGAGTCCCTCGACTACAATCATGCCTTCTTTTTGGATAGCGATCTGGTCGCCTATCAAAACACCTACGCCTCCCAACTGGCCCAGTTGACTCAACAGGGAAACACCACCCCGGCATTTGAAATTTTTGCGGGATTCAATGAACGGGTTCGCGACCGTTTGGCGTGGATCAAAAAACGCCTTCTTCTTCCTTTCGATTTCTCATCCGACCAGAGTTACGAAATCGACCGCACAAAAGTGGGTTGGCCGGTCGACGCCGCCGCCGCCAATGAGCTTTGGGAACGTCGCCTGAAGTTCGACATGCTGAGGGAAAAACTGGCTCCCAAAACGAAAAGCGCCAAGGAGAAGAAAAAAACCGACGAAGATCCCCTGGCGACGGTGACAAAACGGTACGACCGCCTGATCAAAAACCTTGAGGAGTACGACAACGAGGAAATTCTCCAACTCTACCTCACCTCGCTGGCCAGCCTGTACGATCCTCACTCCAGTTATATGAGCGCGGCCACCCTGGAGGATTTCTCCATCGGCATCAAATTGGCTCTCTGCGGGATTGGGGCGGTGCTTGCCTCCGAGGATGGCTACTGCGTCATCAAGGAGCTGGTCCCGGGGGGGCCCGCGGATCTGGACGGGCGATTGAAGGTGGGCGACAAAATCATCGGCGTGGCCCAAGGGGAAAACGCCTTCGACGACATTGTGGACATGAAGTTGCGGAATGCCGTAAAGAAGATCCGCGGCCCCAAAAATACCCTTGTGCGTCTTCAGGTGATCCCGGCGGGAAGCAACGCGGGAGAGCAGCGGGAGGTGCAGATCACACGGGACGAGGTCAAATTGGCCGCCCAACAGGCCACCGCATCAGTTTACGATGTTCCCAAACCAAGCCGCCCCGCAACTGCAGCTGCCGATTCCGCTCCCCCAAAAAAAACGAAGGAAGATCCGAATTGGTGGGAGAAGACAGTCAGCAGCCTGACGGGGAAAGAGCCCTCGAAGGACTCCGGGACGCCCCAAAAAGTCACTGAGATCCCCCCCGTTCCTTCCGACTCCTGGCGGATCGGCGTCATCGACCTGCCTAGTTTCTACGGTGAGGTCGGAGGCGCCGATTCGGCCGCAAGTGGGAACGGGGCACGCCCTCGCTCCACCTCCGAGGACGTGGAAGTTCTCCTGAAAAAGCTGAATCAAGCTCAGGTGGATGGAGTCATCCTCGATCTCCGAAAGAACGGAGGGGGCCTTCTGGACGAGGCGGTGACCCTCACCGGCCTTTTCATTGACCAGGGACCGGTTGTTCAGGTTCGGGACAGCAAGGGGACGGTCATTCAAAGGACCGACGACCATCCTGGCTCCCTTTATCAAGGCCCCCTGCTGGTACTGACAGGACGCCGCAGCGCCTCTGCCTCTGAAATTGCCGCCGGTGCCCTGCAAAACTACGGCCGTGCCCTGGTGGTGGGAGAGAAAAGCACCCATGGCAAAGGCACCGTGCAGGCGTCGTCGAACTGGGACGGTTTCTGAAACAGGGCAATGAAAAGGCCCAACCGCAGGCGGGAGCGGTCAAACTCACCATCCAAAAATTTTACCTTCCCAACGGACACTCGACCCAGAATCGCGGCGTCATCCCCGACATCTCCATTCCCTCCCCTCTGGACTACATGAAAATCGGGGAATCCGACCTGCCCAATGCCCTCCCTTGGGACGAGATTGGCCCCAGCCGGTTCTCCGCCACCAAAATCGATCCATCCTTAAAAGGCGTTCTTCAGGAAAAATCAAAAGATCGGATCGCCTCCGACCGAAATATGGAGTTCCTGAAGGCGGACATCGAGAAAGTCCGTGCGAGGATCGAGTCGGGCAAGATCTCGCTCAACGAGACGAACCGGATTCAGGAAAAAAATGTGGAGGATCTCCGCAACGACGAACGCAAGAAGATCGAGGAACGGCTGGAGAAGAGCTCCGAGCCCAAGGCGCGTCTTGTGATCGATGACAAAAAAGGAGTCATCCTCTCGGACAAGGACCCCAAAAAGAAAAAACCCACCCTGGAAGATTCGGCTGACGGGGAGTCCGAGGGTGTCACCGATGCGGTCGACTTGGCCGAGGCCTATGAACTTGGTGAGGCTCTCCAAATCATGAAGGATTGGCTCAATTTTCAATCCACGCATGGTGGCTCAACGATTGCCAAGGATCGGTCAAATCCCCCCACCGCCTTAAAATAATCGATGGCTCGCACGGCCTCCACACAACGACTGGTCTTGGGGACCGCTGCCCCGGATTTCACGCTTCCTGACCCCCATGGGAAGCTCTGGTCCCGGGAGAAGTGCGCGCAGGGAAAGCCCCTTGTCGTGGTTTTTGCCTGCAACCACTGCCCTTATGTCGTCCACATCCGCGAGGCCCTAGGGCGGATTGCGGCTGAGTTCATCCCCAAAGGGATCTCCTTTGTTGCGATCAACTCCAACGACGCCGACCAGTATCCGGAGGATGCACCGGACAAGATGCCTGCCTTCGCCCAGGAAGCTGGATGGCACTTTCCGTACCTGGTGGATTCGAGCCAGACCGTCGCCCACGCATGGCATGCCGCCTGTACCCCCGACATCTTTGTGCTGGATGCCCTCGGACACCTTGTTTACGCAGGCCAGTTCGATTCAACCCGACCCAAAAGCGGTGCGGTCGCCTCAGGCGCTGACCTCCGCTCCGTGCTTCAATCCATTCTGGCAGGTCACAGCGTTCCCTCGCCCCAGGTCCCTAGCCTGGGCTGCAACATCAAGTGGAAGCCCGGGAACGAGCCGAAGTCCTAAAGCATGGCTCTCCAAGTCAGCGTAAAGTTGCGGGCAGAAGGATCAGGAATGTCTGCGCCACAAGCAGGCTGGTGATATAGAAAAAAGCCGCCTCCTCCCAGGGCATCTCGCCAGCAATTTTCCAGCCCGTGATCTGTTTTGGATCGAAGTACCAGATCCCTTTCTGGATCGCGTACCAGTCCGCCAGACAGAGGTAGGTTCCGATCGCCAACGTGGGCACCAGAACATGCCAGGAGTAAGCCAAAAGCATGGGCCCCGCGACAATCCACTGAATGAATACAACGGGCAAAAACCAGAACAAGAGGTGCCAGGCATAGTGAATCCGTTGATCTCGGTTGGGCCACTCCTTAAGGGCGACTCCCACCGCAATCCAACAAACGAACAGGATCCCCAGATGGCGAAGAACCTGGGGCTCCCCAATCCAACGCGGCATCGGCGCCCCTGCGGGGGGTTGGAACCAGTGAAGAAAACCCCAACTCAGCATCATCACCTCGAGGGACTGGATGACGAAAAAGGCATACTCCTCGACGGGAAGTTTTCCGATGCGGAACCGGATCCGCTCCGGGGGGAAATCCCAGATTCCTCGAGCGACCGCCCAGTTGTCCCACGGCGAGGTGAAGGCAACCACGATCCCCAGAATCGCCAACATCACGATTACCATCTCCCCTGGCCAAAAACCTTTGCCCGAAAAGAAAAAGAGAACCAGAAGCAGGGGAAGATTAAAGGCGAGATGGAATCCACTGTAAGTCATGCGTCTCCTATCGGTTTCCACCCTCCCAGCCCGCAGTGCAAGCCTGATGTTTCCCCCGCCGTGATGTTTCGGGTACAAAGGAAAGATGAGCGTCCTTGTCATTGCGGGCCCCACGCACACACCTCTGGATGCCGCCCGGGAGATTTCCAACCGCTCCACGGGACGAACGGGGTTGCTCGTGGCCGAAGCTCTTCACCGTTCGGGTCTCACCCCGCGCCTCTGGCTGGGCGAGAATATCACCCACCCCATCCCGCCGTACTTGCCTACCGATGCCCGTTTTCACACCGTCCATGACCTAAAGAAGCTGATCGATCACACTCCTCTGGATGGTTTCCAGGCGATTCTTTTGCCGGCAGCCCTGTCCGATTACGACTTTCTCGGGGCAGCAGGCCCCGACCAACGCCCCCTTTCACAACAAAAATGGCCGGGTTCCCTTTCCAGGATTGATATCCAACTCCGGCCTGCTCCGAGAATTCTGCCGTTACTACGCACTCTGGCGCCGAAGGCGAAATTGGTCGGATGGAAGTGGGAGGCGTCAACCAGCCTGAAGGAGGCGGAACAATCAGCCAGGAGACAGAGCGAGGAGAATAAGACCGAAGCCACCGTTCTGAACGGTCCCTCCTACGGACCGGGCTATCTGTTTCTTCCCAAGGACGCCCCTGGCATCCCCTGCTCGGACGCGGAGGAGCTGGGAAGAGTTCTGGCTTTTTTTCTTACAACTTAAATTTTGGCTACAGAACGTAGAGGATCGAATAAAGAAAGATCCAAACCACGTCGACAAAGTGCCAGTAGTATCCGGTCAGCTCCTCAAACGTGTGGGACGGATCGGGGGTTTGGCCTGAGAAAAGTTTCATCTGCCGCAACGCGGACCTCCATACGGTCAAGAGAATCGCCAGCAGGCCCAGAAATACGTGCAACCCGTGAAAACCGGTCATGGTGAAAAAGCAGGATCCGTATGTTCCGTAGGTATTGAACCACATGCCTTCATGCTTCAGATGCATCCACTCCCAGGCCTGGACTCCCAGGAAAATCACCCCAAAAAGCGCGGTAAGGGCATAGCCGATCAGACCGCTCCCCCCTTTCCGCATCCGAACCTCACCCCAATGGTAGGTCATGCTGCTCGAAAGGAGGATGATGGTGTTGGCAATCATCACCCAGTTCAGGAAGGTCGGGGGTATTTTTACCCCGATCTCAGGTGCCCCGGGGGGTGGCCAGTTCCCCTGCCCTTGGGCAATTCTCAGCACAATGTAACCGCCAATCAGACCCGCAAAGAGCATCGCCTCCGAAGCCAGGAATACCAGCATGCCGAACTTGGGCAGGGTGAAACGCTGGCCGGACGAGGGCGAGGTTATCCCATGGGCAGAGGAGATCACGGTGGTCGACATCGTGGGTTTCGATTTAGGGTTGGATCGGCTCCTTGGCGATAATGAAATAAACCCAAAATGCGGTCATGATGGCCGCAGCCGCGACAAGAAGGAGGAGGATCCGAAGATTGGCGTTGCGCAAGGAGGTCATGATCATCGCGAGTCCGAAACCAGCAGAATCAGTAGGATAGGCAGGTAGAGGATCGAACCAAGAAAGAGATTGCGAGCTGAGGAAGCCGAGGGCTTCCAGGCAAAGTTTACAGCACAATAGGCATACCCCAGACCAAGAAGAACCGCTCCCGCCCCGTACAGCCATCCCGCAGATTCCAACGTCACCGGCCAAAGTGAGGCCGGCAGCAAGGCACAGCAGTACAGCACGGAGACCAAACCCGTCACCCTGCCCTCCTCATCCCTGCAGGGCAACATGCGGAATCCCGCGCGCCGATAATCCTCCCGGTAGCGCCATGCGATCGCCATAAAGTGCGGAATTTGCCAAAGAAACAGAATTGAGAAAAGGGCCCAACCTTCCATTTCGATCCGGCCGCGACCTGCTGAGAAACCGATCAGCGGGGGAATCGCACCCGGAACGGCACCAACGAGGGTGTTGAATGCCGTCCAGCGCTTCATCGGGGTGTAGACAAAAAGATAAAGGGCGAACGTCGCTGCCGCTAAAAATGCTGCGGGGGCGTGGACACCGAAATACAACGTGGCCAAACCTACTCCCGCCATCCCAGCTCCTCCGATCAAAGCCTCATCCGGGCTGACCCTGCCGGCGGGCAAGGGACGGTCCGCGGTGCGGATCATTTTTGCGTCCAGATCCCTTTCCATCCACTCGTTCAAAACGGCTGCGGCAGCCGCAACCAGAGATGTGCCAAGAAGCGTGCAAAGCGTCCGCCCCAGCTCCAAATGCCCCGCTGCGCCGCAATAGAGCCCCACCAGAGTGGTCAAAAGCACAAGCAGGCTAAGTCGTGCTTTCGCAAGCTCAGACCAGTCCTGAAGCCAGGCGCGAAGCCCTGCAGCCGTACCTCTCGCAGACGTCAACGCTTCAGGAGAATGGTTCATTGGGAGACATGCCTCACGGCCTTGATTCGGCTTCGGCTGGCCCTCGTCAACGGCAGATCCTGGGTGGATCGCCAGGAGGCCAATCCCAACAACCACCCCGTCAAGGTCAGGGATGCACCCAACAGCACATGGGCGGTCGCGATCTCAGGCAGTCGACCCGTCCAAAGGATCGAAATGCCCAGAAGCATTTGGGAGACGGCCAGAAAGACCCAAGCCACCATTCCACGGGACCACCATGACGGGGTCATCGCCGAACGCACGCTCCAGATGGCACCCCAAAGAATTCCAACGGCTGCCAAAATTCCAAGGGTGCGGTGCAGAATCTGGCAAAGGATGAGGGCTCCCGTCGTCTCCGGCCAGTGCAGTTGGGTGGCCCGAACCTGGTTGATCTTGCCGAGAACGGCTGAATCCCAAAAAGCGGGCATCCACTCCCCATAAATTTTTGGAAAGTCCGGAACCGATAAAAAGCCAGGTCCCTCATGCCTCATGAAAGCGCCGAGAATGGTTTGGGTGAAAACAACCGCGGTCATGAACCAGACCATTTTGGCACGGCTTCGGGCAAGATCATCTCCGTGACCCGGATTTTGCCAGAACCGGGACAAGACCAGCGCCAAACTTCCGGCCACCAGCAGGTACCCCTGCGCGAGACACCCGTGCAGGAGACCCAGCACCGAGGATGCCTGAAGTACCCTCTGCCCGCCCAAAATCCCCTGCAACACCACCAGGACCGAGGCCGCAAGTGCCAGACGGCGGGCCCATCCCTGGGGCTGGGTGAAAAACACCCAGGCCGTGACAAACAGCGTGATCAACCCAACTCCTGAGGCAACCAAACGGTGCGAGTGTTCCAAAAAAATAAACACGGAGGATGTCATGCTGGACCATGGATAAACGAACAAGTTGTGGCCGAACGTTCCCGGCCAATCCGGAACGGCCATCCCCGCAACACGGGTGGTCACCTGCCCGCCCAGGGTGATCAAAAAAAGGATCGCCCCGACCAGGAAGCAGGCCGCACGAAAGAGACCTCGGGACGGGGCGCTCGCCTCCATTTATCCCACTGCAACCGCGTGTTTCGGCTTGCCCGAGGGGGATTCGGAGATCGGCGGTTCGTTCTGCATGATGTAATCCCGCACATGCCCCGGAACGCTGTAGTCGTAAGGCCCGCGATAAACGGTGGGTGTGGTCCCGAAATTCCCGTGTCCCGGAGGGGATGCCACCGTCCACTCGAGAGTGGTCGCCTCCCAAGGGTTGTTCCCTGCGGGAGCGCCAACCTTGAGGCTTCGGAAAAAGTTCCAAAGGAAGATGAACTGGGAGAAGCCAAGACCGATGGCCGCCAAAGTGATGAACTGGTTGATGGGTTGAAGCGCCCGCAGATGCTCGTACGCCGTGGGGTCGGCAATCCGACGCATCATTCCCCCCAAACCCACATTGTGCATGGGAAAGAAACAGAGGTTAAAAAAGACGAAGGTGAGGGCGAAGTGAATCTTTCCCAAGGTCTCGTCCAACATCCGTCCGAACATTTTCGGATACCAAGTGTAGAGGGCGGCAAAGATGCCAAAAATGCTTCCTCCGAACAAAACGTAGTGAATGTGAGCGACGATGAAGTATGTGTGATGGACAAAGATATCCACCGGAGTGGAGGCCATGAAGATTCCCGAAAGGCCACCGATAACGAACATCAAAACGAAGGCCAAGGCATTGAGCATGGCCGTGGTAAAACGAATCGATCCGCCCCAGAGGGTGCCCAGCCAGTTGAACGTTTTGATGGCGGACGGAACGGCGATCACCATCGTTGAGACACCAAACGCGGCCGAGAGCACCAGATTCATTCCCGATACGAACATGTGGTGACCCCAGACGATGAACCCCAGGAAACCGATGGCCACCATCGCGTAGACCATTGCCCGGTATCCAAAAATCGGTTTTCTGGCAAAAATCGCCAACACATCGCTGACCAGTCCCATGGCGGGAAGGATCATGATGTACACCTCCGGGTGGCCGAAAAACCAGAACAGATGCTGCCAAAGAAGGGGTTGCCCCCCGTGCGCCGGATTAAAGAAGTTGGTCCCGGAATTCAGATCCAAAAAGAGCATGGCGGCGGCTGCGGAAAGAACCGGGACGGCCAACAAAAGTAAAAAGGCCGTAATGAAAAGCGCCCAAACGGCGAGAGGCATCCGGAAGAAGCCCATTCCAGGAGCCCTCATGTTGACGATCGTGGTGATGTAGTTGAAGGCCCCCATGATCGAGGCGAGTCCATTGATGAAAATACCCACGCACCAGAGACTCTGACCGATCTGGGTGTTGTTGTAGGCGGCGACGGAGCTCAACGGTGCGTACGAGGTCCATCCACCCGCAGCAGCTCCCCCGGCGACCAAAAAGCTGGCCATCAAAATGATTCCAGACAAGGCGTAGGCCCAGTAGGACAGCTCATTGATCAGTGGAAAGGCCATGTCCCCCGCCCCGATCTTGAGCGGGATAAGGTAATTTCCAAATGCGCCGATCAAGAGCGGCATCACCACGAGAAACACCATCACCGTGGCGTGCATGGTGAAAAGAGAGTTGTAAAACTGCGGGTTGATGAACGCGAGGGACATGGGATTGCCAACATCGCCATTCGGCATGACCTGGGTCGACGGATAGGCCAACTGCCAGCGAAGGAGGAGAGCCAACCCTCCCCCGACAAAAAGGAAAAGAAGCGATGTGAAGAGGTATTGAAGCCCAATGATCTTATGATCCATCGACCAAAGGTATTTCCCCCATCCCGAGGACTCGGTGTGCTCATGGGAGGAGTGCGTGGCGGCGTGAGGTAAGGTTGCGGTTGTCATGGTTGGATCTCCTTATCTTTGATTCAAAACAACGGGGGTCCCGGAGGTTGCGCCGGAGACAGCGGGTGCGGGGGCTTTCCCCTTCGCCCAGGATTCGTACTCGGCGACGGGGACAACGGACAGCTTGCCGAACATTTTGTAGTGGCCCTGTCCACACAGCTGGTTGCAGGCCAACTGAAACTTCCCCGTCGCCTCCGCTTTCAGCCAGACAAAGTCGTACACACGTCCGGGCACCATGTCCTGGTAGAGGCGAAACTCGGGCACATAAAACGCGTGGATGACATCCTTGGATCCCAGATACAGACGGATCGGTCGGTTGACCGGGAATACGATCTCCCCGTACGTCGTGAAATCGTCCAACCCGTCCTGATCCGCAGGATCCACCCCGAATGGATTTTCCTTGCTGATTTTTTTGGCGTCCATTTTGGCCAATTTCCCGTCCGCACCGGGATAACGCACATTCCAACCGAACTGCTCCCCCACAACCGCCACTGGCAGGGCGTCCGCCGGGGGCGTTTGACGCCTCATCCGGCTCCACTCCTCGTTGCCGTAAATGGCCAATCCAAGGAAGATAAATACCGGGATCGTGGTCCAAACCACCTCCAAGGTGTTGTTTCCGTGGCTGTGGATGGCCGGAACACCCGGACGCGCACGATATTTTACCAAAAAGAAAGCCATGACTGAAAAGACACCGATGAAGGTAACGCCGGTCAAAAGGAGGATCACATAAAAGATAAAATCGATGGCATGCCCGAACATGTTCACGTTTCGAGGCAACCACCAAACACTGGTTTCCCGGATCTCCGCTTGGGCCGAGGACAAGCCCAAAAGGATCAGGGTTATGAAGATGGAAAGAGGACGCCCGAAAAGCTTATGCATGGGGAGCAGTCTCCAATGAATTTTCCACTTTTCAACCCCTTCCCCCGCTTTTTGCCTTGGGCAGCTCACATCCGCCCGTCGAATCGGGAAAGTCAGAGGGAAAAAAGCCTTAAACAAAACTAATAAGCCCTGGCTTTGGGTTAATACTTCTAATGCATCCTTGATGAGACACAAAAGAGTCTCCATTTTCACCTATGCACCATCGTGAGCACGATATTTTGAAAAGTTTCCGCTGATCCCCCTATGGCCAACATATTTCCACGCTTCAGCAACTGGTTGCCGATCAAAATTTTGGTCTGCATCACGATTATTGCGGCCAGCGTGGTTTCGGGAATGGCCTACTACTTCACCCCAAAATACACCCGGGTCGGTTATCAGCCCACACAACCTGTAGCCTTTGATCACTCGCTGCATGTGAATCAACTCGGAATGGATTGTCGCTACTGCCACACGGGTGTGGAAAAATCCTCCCACTCCAATGTGCCCCCCACCCAGACCTGCATGAACTGCCACACGCAGATCAAATCCCAAAGCCCCAAGCTCGCGGCGGTGCGGGAATCATGGAAATCCGGCAACCCCGTTCCTTGGGTCCGAATCCATAAGGCCCCTGATTACGTCTATTTCAATCACGCCGTTCACGTGAATCGCGGGGTCAGTTGCGTTGCCTGCCACGGCAATGTCAACCATATGGAGGTGGTCTACCATGCGAAACCTCACAGCATGGGTTGGTGCCTCGAATGCCACCGCGCTCCGGAAAATTATCTTCGCCCGCTGGATCAGGTCACCAATCTGGATTGGGAACCGCCCACAGGAACCACCCAGCGCGAGCTTGGCGAAAAATTTGTCAAAGAGTGGAATGTCAAGCCGCCCGTAAGTTGCAGCGGGTGCCACCGATAAAACATGAAACGCACTCTTCTTCATCCCTCCTCCTCCCAGGGCCGCACCTACTGGCGGAGCCTTGGTGAATACGCCAAGACCCCGGATTTTGAGGAGTGGTTGCACCGTGAGTTTCCTGCCGGAGCGGCGGAGTGGGACAATGATCCACTCTCCAGGCGAAGTTTTATTCGGCTCATGGGGGCCTCGCTGGCTCTTGCCGGGCTAAGCCTCTCGGGTTG
Source organism: Verrucomicrobiota bacterium (assembly GCA_009927835.1). Classification (GTDB taxonomy): domain Bacteria; phylum Verrucomicrobiota; class Verrucomicrobiia; order Methylacidiphilales; family Verrucolacustridaceae; genus Verrucolacustris. The sequence continues at coordinate 21,033 of RFMG01000161.1, forward strand.
CCGACGACCCGAAGCTCACCTCGTGCCCTTCACGCAATCTCCCGAATGGGTGGTGCCTGGAAAAAAAATGTCCTTTGCCACGGCCCAACCCCGGCGCCGAGGTGCCGTGCCCCTTCTGGCGACAACCTTTGACGGCCGCCCGATCAAGATGGAGGGCAATCCCCTCCACCCTCTCAGCCAAGGCTCGAGCGATAACCATGCCCAAGCCTCGATCCTTGACCTTTATGACCCGGCCCGGCGCCAACACCTCACTAGGAACGGCAAAAAGGCCACGGCGAGCGAATGGGAGGAGGAGATCAACCGGATTCGGGCCGAGTCCCTCTCCACTTCCGGATCCTCCTTGGCAATCCTGGCGGATGAGCAACTCTCCCCCACCCGCGAGAGGCTGCGCGGCGAACTTCAGCGTCAGTTTCCCCAATCCACTTGGGCCACATACGAACCCCTCTCCCCCGGACGGGATCTGGAGGCTTCCGCCCTCGTTTTTGGGGACAATACCGAATTCCGTCCCAATCTTTCGGCCGCCACTGCCATTCTCTCCGTCGACTGCGATTTTCTGGGATCGGAGGAGGGAGATTTAAACGACACGCGGGGTTTTGCCTCCGGTCGCCGGACCCGCAAGCCCTCCGATCCAACCAATCGTCTTTATGTGGTCGAGCCCAGGTTCTCCCTCACCGGCACCATGGCGGATCACCGTCTTCGCCTTCGCCCGAGCGCGATCGGGGCTTTCCTGCTTGAACTCGCCCGTCAAATCCGTGCCGCCAAGCCTGGCGCCGAACTCAACACGCTCCTCAGCCAATCCCCCGACCTTCCCCTTCCGGAGGGAGTGGATCCGGCCTGGATTCGGGAGTGTGCCGTGGATCTGGTTTCCCGCGGCAACCACTCCCTTCTGCTCGTCGGTCGCCGACTTCCCGTCTCACTTCAGGCCCTGGCTCTCGCGTTAAACTCCGCGCTCGGCTCGGTCGGCACGACCCTTCTTGTGCAGCCCCGCCGTGCCACCACCTCAACCACAATTTCACAACTCGCTGAAAAAATCAGGGGTGGAACCGTTCGCACGTTGATCATCCTGGGGGGTGACCCGGTTTACAACGCGCCGGCCGACCTGAACTGGGGGGCCCTGCAATCCTCCATTCCAAATACCCTGCATCTGTCCCCGCTCTCCAATGCCACCTCCAAACAGTCGACCTGGTCGATCCCGGGAACCCATTATCTCGAGTCTTGGGGGGACGGATTGGCCATCGATGGCTCCTACCTGTCGATCCAACCCATGATCCAGCCCCTCTGGAACGGACAAAGTCAGCTCCAACTCCTCTCCCGCATTCTTGCTCTCCCCAGCCCGATCGGCCCCTCCCTCATCCGTGAAACATTTGCCCAACGCACGGGTCTAACTGCTGAAAAGCTGGAGCAGGGCTGGAACGATTTTGTCCGCGAGGGGTTTTGGATAACCCCATCCGCCGCGCCAACACCCCGACCCGCAAATCTCAATGGCGTCGCAGGCCTCCTTTCCCAGGTCGCAAACTCTCCCGCAGAGGACCCTTCCTCCTTGGAGGCACTCTTCATCCAGTCGGCCGCCGTGGATGACGGGCGCTACGCCAATAATGGATGGATGCAGGAGTGGCCGGACCCGATGACCAAACTCACCTGGGATAATGCAATTCTTCTTTCGCCGGAAACCGCACGGACGCTCGGCCTGAAAAACGATATCATAAAAGGGATCCTTGTGGCCGATGTGGTGCAGGCCACTTTGGCCGGGCGGTCGATCGACGCACCTGTGGTCATTGCGCCCGGGCATGCCAATTTCTGCGCGAGTCTCCCTCTTGGTTATGGACAGGAATGGGGTGGTCCGATTGCGAAAGGCGCGGGGTTTGACGCTTATCGTCTGCGAGCCTCCTCGACGGACTATCATGCCCCCGGACTTCAACTGAAACGCACGGGTCGGACACAGCAACTCGCCATCACCCAGGAACACCAGGTGATGGAGGGTCGCGATCTCGTCCGTGAGGCATCCGTAGATGAGTTTAAGGAAAATCCTGCGTGGGCAAAAACCGTCGGAATGGATGCCCACATTCCGCCCAATCAAACCTTTTACCCGAATCCGAAATTGGACGGCCAGCACCAGTGGGCGATGGTGGTCGATCTGTCCACCTGCACCGGCTGCAATGCCTGCGTGACCGCGTGCACCGCGGAAAACAATGTCCCGATCGTCGGCAAAGACCAGGTCATGAAGGGGCGTGAGATGCACTGGATCAGGGTGGATCGTTACTACACGGGAGAACCCGAGGCGCCCGAGTCGGTCTCGCAACCCATCGCCTGCATGCAGTGCGAAAATGCCCCATGCGAAACCGTCTGCCCGGTCAATGCGACCGTTCACAACGAGGAGGGGTTGAACGTGATGGCCTACAATCGCTGCATCGGCACGCGGTACTGCGCAAACAATTGCCCCTACAAAGTAAGGCGTTTCAACTTCTTCGATTACAATCAACGCGCCCTCGACAAGCTGTATTGGGGACCCGTTGCCCCCAAGGGAACCGAGGAAACAATCAAGTTGCAGAAAAATCCGAATGTCACGGTCCGGATGCGCGGTGTCATGGAAAAGTGCACCTTCTGCGTCCAGAGAATCGAGGACGCAAAGATCGCCGCACGGGTCCGGGCTCGCGACTCCGCCGACCTCAGGATTCCAACCGGAACGCTCAAGACCGCCTGCCAGCAGGCCTGCCCTGCGGAGGCGATCGTCTTTGGGGACCTGCTCGACGAATCCTCCGAGGTGAAAAAGTTGCGGGAACTCCCCCAGAACTACTCCCTTCTGGAATACCTGAATGTTCGTCCCCGGTTGACCTATTTGGGCAGGATACGCAACCCCAACCCAGCCATGCCGGGCGCCCGCACCCACTACGCCTCCACCCACGGAGCCTCGTCTCACGCCAAACAAGGGAGCCACGAATGAGAGCGGACAACCCCTCCTCCCAAGCTGCCTTTGCAAAGGCCGCAGCCTACTTGGAGCGCCAACCCCTCGTTTCCAACCATCGTCCCCTTTCCTGGATCACCCAGCACGTCTGCCAAATTGTGGAGGAGCGCGCCCCGAAGTGGTGGTGGATTCTCACCTTTCTTTTCGGGGGGATGGCCACCTTGGTTCCGGCGATGTTGACCTACCTCGTATCCACCGGAGTCGGGGTGTGGGGGCTGAATGTTCCCGTTTGCTGGGCGTGGGACATCACCAACTTCGTGTTCTGGATCGGAATCGGCCACGCGGGAACCCTCATCTCCGCGATTCTTTTTCTCACCCGCCAAAAGTGGCGCACCTCGATCAATCGCTCGGCAGAGGCGATGACCATTTTCGCCGTGATCTGCGCCGGAATTTTTCCCGCTTTTCACGTGGGACGGGTGTGGATGGCGTGGTTCCTGGCCCCCATTCCCAATGCCAATGCCATCTGGCAGAATTTTCGCAGCCCGCTCCTCTGGGACGTTTTTGCCGTATCCACCTATTTCACCGTCTCCCTCATCTTCTGGTATTTGGGCCTGATCCCCGACCTTGCTTCCCTGCGGGATCGCGCCACCACCCGGCTTCGTCAAATGGCATACGGTCTGCTGGCCTTGGGTTGGCGGGGCTCCAACCGTCACTGGACCCATTACGAGAAAACGTATCTCATTCTCGCGGGAATTTCGACCCCGCTCGTTTTGTCCGTGCACAGTGTCGTGTCTTTCGATTTTGCCACTTCCATCGTTCCCGGATGGCACACCACCATCTTTCCACCGTACTTTGTGGCGGGCGCCATCTTTGGCGGTTTCGCTATGGTTCTCACCCTTCTCATTCCCTTTCGCGAGATCTATCACCTTCACGACCTCGTCACCGACAAGCACATCGACAACATGTGCAAGATCATCCTGCTCACCGGGTCCCTGGTCGGATACGCGTACTCGATGGAGTTCTTTATCGCCTGGTACAGCGGCAACCCTTTTGAAATCTACGCCTTCACAAACCGTGCCTTTGGTCCCTACTGGTGGGCGTACTGGGCCATGATCACGTGCAACGTCGCTGCTCCCCAGCTTTTCTGGTTCAAGTATTGCCGCCAAAACCCCTGGGTCGTCCTGGCCATCGTGATGTTTCCCAACACGGGCATGTGGTTCGAAAGGTTTGTCATCATCGTCACGTCGATCCACCGCGATTTCCTCCCCTCCTCCTGGGGTTACTTCTCCCCGACTTGGGTCGACATCAGCCTCTTTATCGGAACCATCGGTCTCTTTGTTTTCCTTTTCCTCCTTTTCGTCCGTTTCCTTCCGATCATTAACATGTTTGAGGTGAAGGGCATCACGCCGCAGGCCGATCCCCACGCCCACGACGCGGAGGAGAATCATGCCCACTCTCGGCAGACCCCCACCCACACACCTTCGCAGGTGCACGCATGATTCAGCCCTCCTCATCTCTATTCGGTTTGGGGGCGGAGTTCTCCTCCGCCGCTGCTCTTCTTGAAGCTGCCAAAAGGATCCATGCCCACGGTTTTCGCAAATGGGATGTGTACTCCCCTTTCCCGATCCATGGAATGGATCACGCCATGGGTTTCAAACGCTCCCGTGTTTCCCTTTTTTCACTCCTGGGCGGTTGCACCGGACTGACGGTGGCTTTTGTGCTGATCTACTACACCTCCGCCATCAACTATCCCCTGATCGTGCAAGGCAAACCCTACTTCGCGCTTGAACCCTCCCTGCCGATCTTCTTTGAACTAACGATTCTTCTGACCGCCTTTGGAACGGTTCTCGGACTGCTCCTTCTGACTCTCCTCCCGCGCCTTCATCATCCCGTCTTCAACTGGGATCGCTTCCAAAAAGCCACCGATGACGGCTTCTTTCTCGTCCTGGAATCGACGGATCCCCGGTTCGAATCGGCTTCGTCGAGGCAACTGCTGGAGCAGATCGGGGGCCTTCACATTACGGAAATATTCCAGGATCCTGAGGAAACCCCCAACCCGGTTCGGCAGGAGACAACCGCATGAGGGGCCTGATCCGCACTTTCCTCGCCGTGTTTGGAGCCGTGACGGTCACAATCATCGCGATCGCCGGATTCCGGGGGGACTTCACGCAGCGAACCCCCATCGAAATCTTCCCTGACATGGATCGTCAACCCAAATACAAGTCGCAAACCCCATCCCACCCTTTTCACGGAGGGCAGAGTCGACCGTGTGCCTCCCTACGGCACGATTCCCTTCCAACTCAATACCGATCAACCTTACCGGCTTACCGGGAAGATGGGGAACATGTGGGGCACGGGGATCCCGGTCACCGTGGATGAAAAGCTCCTTGCGCGTGGTCAGGAGCGATACCAGATCAACTGTCAGGTTTGCCATGGCGCCACGGGCGCGGGAAATGGCATCACCGCCCAGTACGGACTTGTCGGAGCCGCCAGCTATCACCTCGACAAGTACAGGGAGATGGCCGACGGGGAAATCTTTAACACCATCACCCACGGAAAGGGACAAATGGGCCCCTACCACCACATCGATGTCAATGATCGCTGGGCGATCATCGCCTATATTCGGGCCCTCCAGTTGGCGCAAAATGCCCCATCCAAACTTCTCCCCCCCGAGGTTGCGAAAGCCTCCACCAAGCCATGAGCCATAGCCCCTCTCCTTTGCCCTCCGCAGAGAAACTTCGGCTTGAGAGCCTTGGTATCCTGCCGGTGCTTTTCCCGTTGATCGGCGTGATCGGCCTTGTCTCCGCCTTCGTGTGGGGACTCATGACAAACCCGATGCAACTCGCATTTTCCTATCTCTTCGCCTTCACCGTCGGGTTCACCATCTGCGCGGGAGCTCTTTTTTGGACCTTGCTTCATCACGCTCTCGATGCCGACTGGTCAGTCCTGATGCGCAGAATTCTCGAATCCATCGCCTCCTGTTTTCCCGTTCTCCTTCTTCTCTTCCTCCCGGTCATCTTTCTTTTTTCCAGGGAGCTATGGCACTGGATGACCACCGATCTTTCGGAAGATCCGCTTCTCGCATGGAAACGACCCTTCCTGAACGAGCCTTTCTTTTATCTTCGATGCGGATTTTACCTTCTCTTTTTTTCCGTCGCCGGAATGCTCTACCGAAATCTCTCCATGAGACAGGACTTGGATGGGGACCCCAGAATCACCCTCCGCCTCCGTCATACCGCCTATGGGTTCATCCCCCTCTTTGTCCTGTGCCTGACCTTCGCCGGATTTGATTGGCTGATGTCGCTGGATCATCACTGGTACTCCACCATGTGGGGCGTCTACCTGTTTGCCGGTTGTGCCCAATCCTCGATGGCGATTCTGATCCTGGTCACGAATGGTCTGGTCCGCACGGGGCACCTCAAGGGTCTTTTCACCGTGGAACATAACCACATCATGGGAATGCTCCTTTTCGCCTTCACCACATTCTGGGGTTACATCTCCTTCAGCCAATATTTCCTCCAATGGTATGCGAATATCCCCGAGGAAACATGGTTCTTCGTTTACCGCAACACGGGGAGTTGGTACGCGTACTCGATTTTCCTCGTGGTGGGCCATTTCTTCATCCCCTTCATCCTTCTTCTCACCCAGCCGGCCAAGAGAACTCCATGGCGAATCTGCGCCACGGCCGCCTGGGTCGTGTTGATGCACTGCGTCGACATCTACTGGATCATTATGCCCAATCTCCAACTCCAGCAGTCCCGTCACGCCGGTCATGCGGCCGCCACCACCGGATTTCACCCGCACCTCCTCGATCTTCTTGCCCTGGTCGGGGTCCTCGGAGTCCTTGGCCACACGGTTCTTTGGCTTCTTTCCCGCGGTTCAATCTTTCCTGCAAGAGACCCTCGCCTCCGCGAGAGCTTGGCGGTGACCAACTGGTTATGAGCGAATCCTCCCACTCCCCCCATCCAAAGCGGCACCCCTATCCTTCGGGACTTTGGCTTGCAGCGGGATTCCTTGGTCTTGCGAGCCTCGCTCTCCTCCTGCGCCCCCTAGGGATCAGTACCGCCACCCTTACCCAATCGGCTGCAAAAGTCCGTCTGGAGAAATTGTCAAAACTGCGGACCGAGCAGGACGCTGCCTCTTCCACCTACGGATGGGTGGACAAGTCGAAAGGTGTCGCTCACATCCCGATCGCGCAGGCCATGGAGCTGATCGTTCCCCAGCTTCGTTCCAATCCACCTCACCCCGCATATCCCATCACAACGATCCAACCATCCGCCATCTCCGCGGCGGGTTCTCCTCTTTACCCTGAACTCCCTCCAGTCGACCCAGCTGTTGTATCAGCTGCCTTGAAGGCCGACGGAGGTGCTGCCTCTGCCACCCCTCCTTCCACGTCCCCAACAAAAAAATAGACATGAACATCCCTTCCAGCTCCAAGACAAACTTATCCGTGGGAATCCTTTTGGTCGGCTCGGTCAGCTGGGCACTTCTCGGAGCTGGCCTCCAGGTCCTCGCGACCCTGCAACTTCTGGTTCCGTCGCTGGCATATCTCGTTCCCATTCCTTGGATCGGATATGGCCATATCGCTCCCCTGGTCTCTTTTCTGTTTACCTACGGGTGGATCGCCTCCGGTTTTCTCGGCGTCCTTCTGATATTAATCCCCAGAATTTCCGGGATCCTGTCTCCCTCCGGGAGACTTCTTACGGGGGCTGCAATCGTATGGCAATTCGCCGTCCTTGTGGGAATGGCGGAGATTCTCTGGTCCGGGTCCACAGGACTGATCTCCCTGCCCTTTTCACGTTCGGTGACGGCTCTCTTCCTCTTGTCTTACCTGATTCTGGGATCGGCCCTGTCACGCGGATTGGGAGGTTCCTGGAAAAGTGGGCCTCTTCTTCCCCGCCTTTATCTCTTGGGCGCTCTTCTTGCTCTTCCCTTGGGATTGGGCACTGCCGAAGTCCTTCTCCGGGGGGGGCTTGCCCCGGGTGCACTGCAGATCATCATGCAGTTTGTCTGGCACTCCTTTCTGTATCATCTCTGGCTCACCCCCTTGGCTCTCGTTTTTCTGTTCCAGCTTCTTCCCGCCCTCACAGGTCGCCCGGCGGGAAGTCTCTCACTCGGACTACTTTCCTGGATTGCGACAATCGGTTTTGGAGGATGGGTGGGAAACAGTTTGGCAAGTGAGGGTCCCATGCCTTCTTGGCTTCAAAGTGCCGGGGTTATAGCCACCCTCCTTCTTGGGGTTGCTGTCCTGGGGAACACGCTTCTCCTCAAACCGCTTTTGGACGGGAAATGGGAGGAGTGCCGGCGTCAAGTCTCCCTCCGTTTTTTTGCCGTCGGTTTTTGGTCTTACTTTGCCTCGTATGCTTGGTTGGCTTTTCTTGCGCTGCCCGGTGTTCGCCAAACAACAACCTTCACCATGGTCGGCCAAGCAACTCAAGCTCTTCTTATTTTCTCCTTTTATGGAAATGTCCTTGCGGGTGCCGTCTATTCTCTTCTGCCCGCCTCCCGTTCCATCGGATGGCCGTCTCATCCCGCCCTTACCCTCCACTTTTGGTTCACCACTTTGGGCGCGGCCCTCATCGCTTTGGCGTACGCACTGGCCGGGATCTTCCAGGGCCTGGCTCTGAATGACCCGGGAGTGCCGATGTCCACGATCTCCAGCTACCTCCGCCCTTTCCTCGTGGTGGCTTTGGCGGGTCAGCTCTTCTGGTGGCTGGGACAGCTTGCATTTTCCTCCATTTTCTTTGCCAGCCTTCTGAAGCTTTTCCCATCTGTCGCCCCCGTTGCCATTTTTCCCCCGGATCGGGAGGCTACAAAGCAGTCTCTCACCCCCGCCCACCCATAAACTGATGAAATCCTCCCATGCCCTCATCTTGGTCTTTCTCCTGCTGCTCTTGACCTGGGCCGGACAGGTTGCCCTGGGATTCTTTCAAGTCGGCAGAATGGAGCCGATTCTGGATGAGGAAACAAACTATCCGAAACCCCCTGCAGCCTCAGGCCTCGCCCAGACAGGAGCCCGCGTTTTTGCGAGTGAGGGTTGTCTGGAATGCCACTCTCTTTCCGCCCGGGGACCCACCGGCTCTGCCGATTTAACGAGAGGATGGGGCCCAAGACGGAGCGTCCCTCGCGACTATTTGTTCCGTGAACCCGCCCTCATCGGCCTGTCCAGGGTGGGTTCCGATCTTTCCAATATTGGCCTCCGGGTCCCGGAAACGAAGGATTTGATGCTGCATCTCTACAACCCCCGCCAACGAAACGCAAAGTCCAACTGCCCACCTCATCCATGGCTGTTCGACACACGCTTGGCAGGCACAGGGATCGAAAATGAGGCCCTGCCTCTGCCATCCCGGGACTGGCAGCAACTGCTGCCCACGTACAAAGCCAAGGCTCTTGTTGCCTATCTCCAGTCGCTGCGAACCGACTATTCCCTTCCCGAGGCACCTCTCAAATGAACCCTCCTGAACTACCCTCTCTTTCCCAAGCCCCAGCCGAACGTCATGCGCCCGTTCCCGGATGGCTCCTGGGCGTGGGGATCATCCTTTCGTTTTGGGCGGGGGGTTATCTGTTCTTCTACAGCGGCGGGTTTCGCGGGGACGTCTATGATCCGGGCCAAATAACCTGGGGACCTGTCAATACCGGACCCGTGGTTCCTCCGGATCCAAAAGTGATCGGTAAGCGACTCTTCACGGCGAACTGTGCGCAGTGCCACCAAGCCACTGGATTGGGGCAGGCTGGAGTCTACCCCCCCTTGGCAGGTTCCGAGTGGGTCACAGGCTCAAAAAACAGGCTGATTTCCATTTTACACAAGGGAATCGCAGGGCCGATCAATGTGAAGGGCCTGCTCTACAACAACAACATGCCTGCCTGGGGAGATGGCGCTCCGGTTCCCCTAAAAGATGAACAGATTTCAGCCATCCTCACCTATATTCGGAGTGATTGGGGAAATAGCGCCGACCCCGTCACAACCGAGGAGGTGGCGGCAAAGCGCAAGGAGCTTGCCGGAATGAACAATCCTTGGAGTGAGGCGGGGTTGCTTGCCCTTCCGGATCAATCCGCCACTCCCCCTGCTCCTCCTGTCAAAAAATAAGTCACGGTCCTGTCTGGGGGGGTTTCAACGAGGATTGAAACTCAGGTTCCCCTTGGATTTTTTGGAACATTCCTTCCGACGCAATTTTTTCCCTCATGGGCAAACCTCCCAATCGAATGGCATCTTTCAAGTACCGGTAAAACTCGGACCGGTTGCCGATCGCCATGGAGAACTTTGCCATTCCGAGCTTCAAATCAGCATCCTCAGGGGTTAACTTCTCCAGCCGTTTGCCGTATTCGATCGCCGCAGGCACACGGTTCTGGACGGCGTAGTAGTTCACAATATCCCGAAGGATCTCGGAATTGGTGGAAAAGAGTGAGGCACCCTCAACCACGAAAGGATCGGCCTTGGTAAGATTTCCTTCCTCCGAATACTTGCCAAGGAGCTGCTGGAACCGTTTCGGCTCTTTCGGCGATTCCCTCCACTGTTTTTCCAAATCGGTGATTTCCTTCCCCAGGGCAATTCGCCTTTCACAGTTCGCCAAGAGCATCGTCAGCAAACTGTTATTGGGATCCGCCTTCGACGCCTTCTCCAAAATATCCCGAAGGTCCCCAGCCCTTTTCTGTTTCATCAGAAGGTCGGAGAAATTATTCAGCGTCTCCGTGTTTCCCGGCCAAAGTTCCAGCGCCTGTCGATAGGCTTTTTCGGCGGCCTCGGGCATCTGCCTCCACTTGTAGATGTTTCCACCGGTATTTCTCAATTTGGAAAAGGATCGCTGCGCATCGATGTCGTTCTCAAATCGCGGGTTCTTCTTCAGGTGATCGATATATTCCCTCCAATACTTCATGTCCCCTTCCACCTGTTCGGGAGACAACCGTGGAACAGGATCCCTTTTGATCTCGTAACACAATCCGTGCGGCACAGCATTCGGATACGACCACTCCATGGGGAAACTCTCTTCCACAAAGAAGTGGCGCTGGTCCTTGTTTCGTTGCCAGATCCACTCTCCCACCATCGAATTGAGCACGGTGGGATCGGAGTTGGGATCGGGAGCGGACAGATCCTGTTGTCTTCGTTCGATCGCCGCCTGATAGATGGCCATGATGTCCTCCTGCCGGGGCAGGACGAGGGGCGCCTGGGGGTAGTGTTTGTCTCGCCCCAGCCACTGATCCACCCATCCGCGGGGTGCAGGTCGCTCGGACGAGTAGTGGTTCCGGATGTACTGGTTGTAAAAAGCATCGGCCAAGGCGTTCTGAGTGATGATGTACAGATCGCGCCGGTCGAAATTGGGGTCCCGCTTGAACTTCTTCGGCTCAAAACTTTCCGAAAGAATCATGTAGGTGGGAACAAACCGACCGGGATCGGTTCCGCCATAAACGAAACTGTCTTTGGGAAGATCCGCGAGCATATCCCTTCCATACATCCACCCAAACCAGTGCTCCCTTTGGCTGCAAAACGTCAAGTTTTGCCGGAAACTGAAGACACTTAATATCAGGGACAACAGAGTCGATACAGCCACGGCCGATGAAATGCTCTTCAGCCAGCGGTCGACCACCAATCCCGAACCGAAGCCTGCCAACAAGACGAAGAAGGCGTGGGAGTATCCCAGGTAAGGCATCTCGAGGAGCCACGCCGCCTCATCGGCGCCTGCCTGGTCAAAGGCCGGTTGAAGGAACCCGGCCAAAAGAAAACCGATGGCGCTGATCTGGATCCATGATCTCACCGGCGGCGGCAAACCACCCATAAATGCCACCGCCGCGACCAAGGCGAGGATGGAAAGAGGAGTAAAGTTCTCCACGATCTTTCTCCAATACAGCTGGGCGAACTTTCCCAAAGTTTCCCGGAAGGAGGGTGGTTTCGGCGTCCCGGGAGGCGGCTCAGGGGGGTTCAGCAGTTCCTGGGGGGCTGCCCCCATGACACGACCCACGGTTTTCAAAAGTTGATCGGACAGCTTTCCGGAGTACTGGCTGCGGTTGATGGCGTAAAAAAAACCCTCCTTGGTGCTCGTAAAACCCCAATTCATCGGAGGATTGGTCGAGGAGGCCATCGGCATATACGCATAAGGAGAGAGTCCAATCGCCACTGCAGCCAAAAGCAAAAGTCCTGTTCTCCAGTTGGGCAGACTTCGTTTGACCAACATCCAGATGACCAGCGCCACGCCCACCGAGTAAAGGAAGCGGACGGAGGAGTGCCAAGTGGGCTGCTCACCGGAAATACTCCCAAACCCCCAATAGACCAAGGCGGCAGCGATGCAGAGATACAGCATCCCCTCCGCCAAAAGATCCCTCCGGCGCAATACCATCACCATGACCGGTAGCGGTGCCATCGAGATCATCAGGTGGTGATCACTCATCCCCAAAGAGAAGAAAAAGGCCGACCAAGCCAACCCATTCGTCCACTCGGGAGCTCTGAGCCAGCGGTACAGCACCCAGACATAAAACATCACCATCAGGGAGTGCAGGCCATAAACCTCGGCAATGACCGCCTGGGACCACATGGAGACACTGAATGCCAAGGCGATCGCCCACCCCGCACCCAGGATCTGGGCCACAACATCCCGTACCCCAGCCCAACGCAGGGAGTTGGATAGAATCAGCGCCACAATTCCAATCGCAATTGCCGTGCAAAAGCCGGAAAAAAGATTCACCTCCCACGCACCGTTTCCGATCGGGAATAAGGTGAAGAGATGGGAAAAGATGGTCCAAAGCGGGTAGCCGGTCGGATGAGGCACCCCGACATGAACCGAAGCGGTGAGAAACTCACCCGAATCCAGCAGACCAACATTGGGCTGGGTCGTCAGGAAATAGACCACTTGGGAAACCAGCCAGGCGAACCCCGCAGCGATCCAATCTTTACGATCGAAGGGCCAGTCCCAGCGCATCCGGGCAGGTGCAGCTTGTGTCTGGTTCATGGAAAGATCCTCCGAACGGCCAGCTGAAAAACCCGTTTGGCCGCCTCGAGGGCAATGTTGGCCGACATCTTGGAATTCCCCTCCCGACGCTCTGTGAAAACAATCGGAACCTCCTGAATCTTGAATCCGGACTGCCACGCGAAGAAATGAAGCTCCACCTGAAACCCGTAGCCTTGAGAAGTGAACTGCTCCCAATTCAATCCCTCCAAAACCCGCCGCCGGATGGCCTTAAAACCACTCGTGGGATCGGTCATCGGCAGGCCCGTCAGGGTCCTGGCATACCAACCGCCAAAGGTGCTGATCCATAGCCGGCTCTGGGGCCAGTTGAGGATCCGGATTCCATTCAGGTAACGCGATCCAACGGCCAGATCTGCCCCTTCCCCGATTGCCGTCAATAACCGAGGGACATCCGCCGGATCATGGGAAAGATCCGCATCCATCTCGACCACGCTGTCGTAACCTTTCTCCAAGGCCCATTGGAAAGCGGCCCGATAGGCAGATCCCAGTCCAGCCTTCCCGGGGCGTTCCATTATATGCAACCGCTTCTTAAAATCCGGGTGACTCTTGACTTTAGCCGCCGTCCCATCGGGAGAACCATCGTCCACCACCAGCACCTCCACGCCCGGAGCTTTCGTCAAAATCTCATCTAAAGCGGTCTGAATCATCTCCGCCTCGTTGTAGGTGGGAAGGATCACCAACGACTTGGAAGGACGATCGGTCCTGGCACTCTTTTCTTTGGCACTCTTCGCGGTCTTCCGCTCTTGAGCTTGTTCCTTCTCAAACTCCAAATCCTCACCCTCCCACCAATTCCTCCATGGAGCAGGGCATGGCGCAAACCTCAGGTAGGCCGACCCACCGAGAACCAACCCCCAGCTGAGGAGCCCCAATCCCAACGAGAGCGAAACCCATGCGGGAGGGGAAAAAACAAAGCTTACTTCCCTCACCCCCTCCCCGATCCGGACCCCGGTGAAAGCCACCGCCACCCTTCGCAGGTCGCTCTTCACTCCATCCACCCAAACCTGCCAATCCGGATGCCACGCCTGCGTTAACATCAGCCAACCCGACTGCCCTTGTGGTAAAATCTTCCAGACATTGGGTCCCTCGTGTTGGCAGCTGGATGCATCGAGCAACCGGAAGGGCTCACCCTCCCGGTCACGAAAGGCTCCGGTCAACTCCACCTCCCCATTCTGGGGATTCATGATACCCGCCAGTGCCGGATCATTCATCTCCACGCCCGGAATCTCCACCGGCAGGAAGTATAATCGGACCAGACCCAGATCCGCGGTCGCATAATCGTATTTGGCCGGCGGAATCGAAACATAGTTCTTGGCGAAAAAGCCCGGGGAGAGACAGTTCGGATTCTCGAGAACCGTGAAGAATGGGTTTTCAAAAACCGTGGGGTACTGCTGCTTGAAAGCAGTTTGGAGCTGTTCGGGCGTGTCCACATCCTTGCGATCCATCAAAATGTAACGAACCCCTTGAAGACTGAGGGAAACCCTCATCAGGTCGGCGTTGGCTCCCCCGGCATCTTGCAGGGCCCGCGTGCCTCTGGACATGAAGTAGGCTTGAAACGCCTCGGTGGAAATAGGGCGGCCGGTCAACTGCGGGAGTCGCATGTAAAAATAACGTCCCGAAAGCGGCAAGACGGATCCGGCCTTGGGTTGGCTTTTCAGGAATGCGGAGGCCTCGAGAAATCCCTCAAATGTCCCTGCCTCCAGTCCGGGTTTGAAAAATTTCACATAATAGGGACTGAAATCGATGGCTGCGACCAGCAGGACCACGGGTGGAAGCCATGCCATGCTTTTGCCTGGGCAAAAACGCGTCACAGCGAGTGCCCCGACCCCGGCCAGACAAAAAGATCCTCCCACCTGCCAGAAAGACCAGGGGGCCCGCACCGTACCTGCCAAGGGGATCAACTCAAAGAGACGGAATCCTGGAACCAGCAAATAGACCGCCAGAGCGATGGCGAACGTGGGCCATTTCCATCGCCCGGCAGGCCAAATCAGCGACAGAACCGCGATCGGGCCTAAGGCGCTGATCCAAAAAATGGGCAAAACCCAATCCTGGATCCCTTGGGCGGATTTCAGAAACTCTCCCATTCCCCCCAGTCCGTTCCTCGGACCCAGACTGAACCATTGGACGAGCAGAAAGAGCGCGATAAAGAGCTTAAGGATTCCATCCAACGGGGATTCCGAACCACGACGGCGAATTTCCAACGCCACGGCCGTGGCCACCACCACCACCAACCCCAGGTAAAATCCCCCCTCGTCCACCGTGAAGTTGCCCGGCATCCCCTGAAG
>RFMG01000198.1 GCA_009927835.1 Verrucomicrobiota bacterium
AGTTTTTGCGGGCTTCGACCCAGGCGGTTCGGGAGAGGCCGATGGCGAGTTCGTTTTCCTCGACAAGTTCGGCGGGGATACGGGTGGCGCGATGGTAGTCGTGGCGCCAGCGGGCGATGGCGGCGGCCTCGGGGGAGTGGGGTGGGAGGGACGTGCTTTCGCACTCCTCGAGCCAGCGGGCGATGTCGGTGTGGGTGGCGAGGCGGTGGGAGATGCCCGCGAGGAGGGAGGACTGTTCGGCGCGAAAGGAGTGTCCTTTCGGGGGGAGGAGGGTTTCCTGATCCCAGCTGAGGAGGCCTGTGGTGGCTCCGAGAAGGGCGAGGTCTTTACCTCGGGCCCGGAGTTTTTCGTAGGCCTCGGGGAGAGGGGACATGGGGAGATGATGAAACAACAGAGGGTTCGATGGAATGTTTTCTTAGTGAGGAGGGGGAGAGTTCCTTGTCAAAACGGATCGTGCCTAATCGACCCCCATTTTTAAAAACATGAAGTTCAGAATCTAGCGAAGGCCGAGTTTGGCGAGTAATTCATCAAGCGATAAGTGATGGTGCTCGATAATTTCACCAGAATGGTACGCAGGGTTCCAACGCGAATGGGATCGTGCTGGGGAATGGTTAGGTGATGTTGGCCGCCCACGAGGGTCGTTACGCGGCGATGTGAGCCAACCTGTCTGGTGAACTCATAGCCGAATGTTCGACGGAGGGATTTTTCTAGTTCGGCTGAGGAAAGGTCTCGCGGCAACTTCATGCCGTCGAGAGCACTTCATCCACGACACGGTGTAGGCGAATCACTGCTGGGGCCTTACCTTCTTCAAAGTGGCAGAGGACAGCCTCGCGAACATTCGAGCGTAGTGAGGCCCAAGTATCAGCTTCCGTAACGATCGAGTGTCCCAAGGCTCGGGCAATAAAGCCTCCGTCCGTTTCGTCCTGAGTTACTTCAAAGATGATTTCACTCATGGAGTCAGTTTATGACAACAAGAGCAAAAGGGAAAGGGCTCTTTCGTGCCACAAGACCAGTTGGATGATCCTGAAGGGGGCCGTAGGGCTTGCTATGGGGAAAGTCCGTTTTCGCGGAAGACCGAGATCAACGTATCAGCACGGGTTTTTCCGCATGGAGCGACGATGGTGAGATCAGAGGCCTGAGTAATTCGACAACCAAGCCAAGGATGGATCGCCTGTCCTGCGTATGGTTCTTGGGCGAAAGGATGATCTCGCGGGCGGATTTCCTAACGATTACCATAGAGTTTTGATGGCGGAATATTTATGAAGTTGAGGATCGCCGGTGAGGAGGGTCATTTTTTCAGCCAGACATTGGGCGACGAGAATGCGGTCGAACGGGTCGCGGTGATGAAAAGGAAGGTCAATCGTGCGACGGATATGGGGCCAGGAGATGGGGAGGGGTTTGGCGATTTCCTGATCGATCCACTCTTCCCTGAGGCTCTCTAGTCCGCCCAAAAGGGTGAGTTTTTTTAGGGAGATCTTGATAGAGAGCTCCCAAAATGTGGCTTCGCTGATCCATAGTTCGTTCTTTGGATTTTCCAGCGCGGTTCGTGCTGTTGGAGAGAGGGAAGGATTCTGGTCTCGATGCCAGAGAAGGGCATGGCCATCGATCAAGAGTTTCACTGCATGTACTCTTGAAAGTCCTCGAGCGGGGCATCGAAATCCTTGGCCATGTGCAGGACTGTTCCTTTTCCATAGCCATAGGGAAGCCTCTTTGTGGTTTGGGCATTCGTGATGGGCCTCAGCTCTGCGACTACCTTACCTCGGTTGGTAATTTTGTAGGTAACCCCCTGTTTGGAGACCTTCGAGAGTATTGTGGAAAGATGGGTTTTGGCGTCAAAGATGCCCGTTTCTTGAACCTTCATACTAACTAGTTAGCAACCTAGTTAGACACAGCAAGCTTGAAATGGTTTTCTCGGTAATGTGGATCCGGAAGGGGTGGGGTGAGGAAGAAAGGGGCAGGCAGTTCATCCTACATTCCCGGGAAAGTAGGATGGTGGTGGGTTAGGGGGCAGCTTGAAGGGCGTTGGGGGGAAGCAAACCGCGAGAGATCAGTTTTTGGGCGAACTCGATCTGGCTGGGGGCGAGGGTAGTGGAGGTGGCCTTGGGGAGCGGACCGTCGAACAGTTCGTAGTTGAACAGCTGGTGGGCGACCTGGGGGAAGCGTTCGGGAGGCAGGATGGGGACGGGAAAGGCGAGGCGGTTGAGGGGGTTGTTGTCCGACTCGGGAATGGAGGGGGGAAGGCCCTGGCCCAGTTTTTCGAGACTGGCGAAGTCGAGAATCCCGAGATGCCGGGCTGTGTGGTAGTTGAAGTGGAGGACCTCGGCCATGGTGGCATCGGCCGGGGTGGCCTGATCGCGGCCGCGGCGGGAGAGTTCCTGAAGAACCTGATCCACATCGGCGCCGGCCATATCGGCTTCGGCCAACCAGTACAGGGTGAGGAGCAGATTTCTCTGCATCCCCC
>RFMG01000106.1 GCA_009927835.1 Verrucomicrobiota bacterium
CCGCCCCACGACCACCCGGTCAAAGGTTCCGGTCAAAACCTGAGTCTGACCGTCCCTCTCCCACACCACCGCAAAGCTCTTCTCCCTCCACACCTCCAACTTCGCCACCCCCGCCCACCGTTTTTCCCACTCCTTTTTATCAAAAACCCACTTCATCCCCTTTTGCATCTGAGCCGCCACCTCCTCAGCCTCCTGCCTCACCTCCTTCTCCTCCATTCCCCACCACAACTCCGGCGCCTCCTCGACCCACCGCCTCACCTCCATCTGCTTTCCCTCCTGCCATTCGACCTTGCTCAACCACGCATGAATCCGTGTCCCGCGATCCAACGCTTTCCCGCTGCTCTGTGAAATCACATGGGACAGCCGTACCTTTCCGCCCCCCTCCCGTGCCGACGGACTTTCCAACTCCAACCGCACCTCCGGCTCCGCGGAGCCACCCCCACCTTCTCCGCCACACCTGGATCCGACGGCACAGCCGCCTTTTTCGGCCCTGAAAATTTCTCCGCCTTGGAATCCACCACCTCCAACTCACCCTCCGCCTGGGCCTCCGGCCAACCCCACTGGTTTCGCAATATTTCACCCAGATTTAGATTCTCCCTTTTTCGCGGACCGCCCACCACGACCTCCAGATCCCGCTTCGCGCGCGTCAACCCCACATACAGCACGCTCAACGCTTCCATAAAATCCTCTCCCTTCCCCTTCTCCACCAGCTCCTCCATGCCCAAAAGTCCGGCATCCTCCTCGCTCGGCAAAATCACCGCCCGCTTTTCCTCCTCCAGAACCCGCACCTTCACCTTGTCCCTTCCCCCCGCGCTCAAGCCCCGGTCCAGATCCGCCAAAATGACCCGATCAAACTCCAATCCCTTCGCCCCGTGCACCGTCATCACCCGAACCCGCGCCGCCCGAGGATTCTCCACTCTCTCCGTCCGCACCCGCCGGACAAACTCCGCCAACCTTCCGCCCCCGCCCTCGTCAAATGCCCGGGCCGACTCCACCAGCTGACTGCACCGCATCCGGTCGTGCGCCGTGCCCGCCTCCCTCCACTTTTTGTTCGCCGCCCAACCGCTCACCACCTCGGCCAACCCCCGGTCGGCAATCTCCCGTCGCAACTCCTTCAAAAACTCCCTCGCCTCCGCATCTTCTCCCGTCGCTTTCCTCGGCACCCGATCACACCCAAACACCTCCGCCATACCAGCTGCACACACGTGGTACCTGGCTGCCGAATGACCCGGATGGTCCGCCCAACTCAGCAACGAAAGAATCATCTCCACCGCCGCACTGTCGGTGAGCGGGTTGCCGCCCTCGCCGCTCGCCTCGATCCCGTGCGACTTTAACCCCGCCAAAATTCCCGGAATCAACTTATGCGTCCGGCAAAGAATCCCCAAAGTTCCCTGTTCCTTATCCACATGGGCCTTCGCACGCTCCACCACCTGTTTTCGCACCGCAGCCCTCACCTCGTCCGATGAGCTCCCAGACTGCACATACAGAACCACTTTCCCCGCCTGACTCGCCGCCTGCGGGGAAGATTTGTGCAGTTGATACTCCTCGCTCCACTCCGCCGCCGCCTCCGCATAAACCGGTTTCTCTTTCCCCTTCTCATGAAAAAGATTGGATGCCGGAAGCCCCTCAAAGGCGCGGTCCACCGCCGCCAACACCGCTCGGCTGGAACGGAAGCTTTCGCTCAGATAAGCGCGGTCCAGCCCAGGCAATACCTCCGCCACATCCTTCAGCAAACGCGGGTCGGATCCCCGCCAGCCGTAAATCGACTGTTTTCTGTCCCCCACCACGAGTACGTGTCCTCCTTTTGCCGTCGTTTCACGCAACACCGGATCGAAAAAGCTGAACTGCCGCCTGCTGGTATCCTGAAACTCGTCGAGCAGAAGATGTGCAATCCGTCCGTCCAAACGGAAGTAAAGCTCCCCGGAGTCCACTCCGCCCGCCACCTGAAGCGCCGCCGCCTCCACCTCACGAAACGTGTAACTGCCCGAACTGTACGACATCGCCCCTCGCGCCCTGTCGTATCTCTCCGCCAAGGCCACCAGAGCCGACTCCCGCAACCGATGCAACCGGACCATCTCCTCCCTTGCCCTGTGAGCCCAAGGCGTGAACTCCCTGGAAAAATTTGCCGGAATATCCGCCCCATCGTACCTCCCCTCATTCAATGCCAACTTGCGTACAGGGCCGATCGAAAGCAGATCCATCAGACGCGGCGGAGTAGCGAGCAGATCGGAAAGCTTCTCCAAGCTCTTCACCCAATGCCCGCGTTTGGGAGCGACCACCGCCGTGACCGCATCCCGTAGCTTGGCACAAGCGGCGGCTTCGACCCTTTTGGGCCCCGGATCCGTGGCCCAACTCCCGTCGCTCGGCAACCCCCGCAAATCGAGCCGCAGCTCCTCAAACGTCTCCATCAACTGCTCCCGCAATCCCAAGGCCGGCGCCTTCCCCTTAAACTTCCTCCACGCCATCCTCACCTTCGACCCCTCCCTCCCGGCCAACAGCTCGTCCACCGCCGATTCCGCCAACCGCGCCGACTGCTCCGGCAAAGCAATCGTCCAGACGGGAGGCAGACCGACCGAAGGACCGAACGAACGCGCCACCTTGGCAAAGATCCCGTCCATCGTTCCGATCTGCAGCCGGTGCATCCTTTCCGTCATCGCCTCCAGCACCTCCGCACACTCCGCCACCGTCGGCTCTTTCCCCGACCCCGATATTTCACCCAGCTGTTTCCGCTTTTCGGGATCAAAAACCGCCCGCGCCAACCATCCCAACACCCGCGAAAGAATCTCCCCCGCCGCCGCACGGGTAAAGGTCGTCGCCAATACGGTCGTCGGATCCACCCGCCCGCCCCCTGACTCAGGCTCAAGCAGCACATGCAGGAACCGACCCGCCAGCTGATAGGTCTTTCCACTTCCTGCCGAGGCGGAAATCAGCGTCGTGGATGCCGACTTTTTCATTCCGCCTCCTCCTCATCGATCTCCCTCGGAATTCCGGCCTGACCACACAGCGCCATGAATGTTTCCGGTGTCTGCTCAGGATCCAGCTCTCCAATCTCCTCCCACTTTCCATCC
>RFMG01000051.1 GCA_009927835.1 Verrucomicrobiota bacterium
AGCCGACAGCACGTCGGCTCCCCTGTGGTTGGTCTAGTTCCCTGAGGAACCTTTCACCCCCTGCTTCTGCTTGTAGATGTGGTCCCGCAACGTATCCACATCCTTCACCATCTCCTGCCCCGAAGCCCGCGCCTTCTCAATCATCGGCGTGCATGTCTTGATCGAATCCGGAGTGAAGGAGGAGGCAAAGTACTTCTTCAAGTCCTGGAGGAGAGCAGTGAGATCGTTCGCATCCCCGCCCACCTCCCGCAACTGCTTGTCCAACAGATCGAAGTCCGCCTTCGCCTTGTCGATCTGATCGTTCGTCATCTTCCGCATGTCCTTATCGGTCATGCCGGACACTTCCTTGGTCCAAGCCGCAATCCTTTGGCCTTGCAACTCACGCACCCTCTCAACTCTATCTTTGATATCACTTCGAATGCTCGTGAGATCGTCCAAGTTATCCTTGAACCTGTCGAACGAATTGTTGGAATCGTTACCGTCCGTCAACTCTCCCAAGTTCGTCATGATATAACTGAGCCGCTTCTGCGCCCGGCCCATCAGATCATCCAGCTTGTTCATGCTTGTCGCCTGATCGGCGGCAAGGTTGAGGGAGTCCGAATTTTGAGCCTGCCCCGAGAGGGGCAGAGCCACTGCAAATGCTAACGCGAGGGTGAGGATGCGTTTCATGATGTGTCTCCTTTTTTGTTATTTGAGCAGATCGGTGATCCGAGCGAATCCGTCTTTTTTCGCCGCCGGAACCTCCGCGGCACAGTTTAAGATGTCCTTGGCGGAGACCATCGGCTTGCCATAAAAATTCGCATTCGCCTCGTTGTTGATGTTCACATCGAAGCCCCCGAAATTCACGCCCAGCTTGGCCCCTTTGTTCCAGATGTAGACGTTGAAATCCCGGTTCCTCATGGAGGCGTCCACCGCTGCCCCACCTTTCGGGCCCATCACGGCTCCGGCCGAGGCGCTTCCAAAATGTTCGCCATTGCCCCACTTGCTCACCACCCCCTCTTTCATCAGCAAGATCACGATGTCATTGTCCGTCCCGCCCACATCGATTCCCAACGTGCCTCCATCGGTCGTGATGGCGACAGGCCCGCTCCAACCCTTGTCCGTTTTCGCCATAAGGATCCCGTCTCCACCGGTTCCGCCGATCCCGATCGAAAATCCTGTCACATTCAAAATCACGATCCCTTTGGCTTCTTTTGCCAG
>RFMG01000220.1 GCA_009927835.1 Verrucomicrobiota bacterium
TGGCAGGAGTACGGGGCAGGGTGAGGATGTAAGGAGGGTTTGACTAGCGGAATTCGGTGTCCCAGTTGAAACCAATGGTGGGATCGTTCCATGGGCGGCGAACTTCGTCTGGATTTTTGCGATTGTAAGGTTCGGACGGGAGGTTGATGAGGAGAACCTCATTGGGGGAGATGGCTTTGAAGCCGTGAAAGATTCCCGGCGGGATATGGATCAGGACCCGATGATGTTCGCCAACGACGATGCTGTGGGTCTTGCCGTGGGTGGGGCTTTTGGGGCGGGAGTCATAAAAGCCGATCTTGGCCATTCCGTGGATGATCGACATGCAGTCGGTCTGTTTTTGATGGGCGTGCCAGGCTTTGACCACGCCTGGGTAGATGGAGCTGAAGTAGGCTTGGCCGAAAGCAACAAAGTGGGGGTCGTCTTTTCGGAGGATCTCCATGACGCGGCCTCGGTCATCGCAGTGTTGCGTGAGGGGGAGAATTTTCAGGCCGTCGATCATGAGGTGAGTATGGAAGATTGGCGGGGAGTGGAAAGATTAAGATGTGGGGGGGCAATTAGGGGTTATGGGGTTAAGGGGTTAGGGGATTAAGGGGGTAATAAGGTATGAAAGCACGAATGTGGGCGATCTCACGCAAAGACCGCTTTGCCCCGTCTTGGGTCGGGGTGAAGACGCTGATTTAAGGAAAGTGAGAATGTAAGAAGGTGCGAAAGTGCCAAGGGCGCCCAGGGCGGGAGATTTTGGATTCGGGAGGCTTTTATCGCGCTGAGGGTAGGGCCGCCCAGGGCGGGTTCGGGGGAAGAGGCGTTTCACCGCAGTTGCGTGACACGCTACCGCACCGAATTCGGGAGGATGAAACTTTGGCCCGAATACGCACAGGAGGATTGACAGGTGGGCAGGTTTGTGGGAAATTCCCACGATGGCTGGAGTGACCAAGCTGGATCAAAGACGGCGGGGGATTTTCCCGTCCGTTTTCCGCCCTGGAGACCTGATGCAGGAGACAGAGGCGGATGAGTTCGGTGCGATTTCGTTTGATCCAGCGGGCCGAGGCCCCAGAAGTAAGGCCGCGCAAGCGAGGCGGGCATCTTTATCTGCCCCGCGTGGTGGACCGATCGGTCATTGCTGCGGCCGTTCGTGCGGACCGAGACAACCGTTGAAATCCTATTGGGACTCCTCGGCGCTGGTGGAGGCCCTGCAAAACCCAAAATTGCGACAAGCGTTGGCGCGGCAGGGAGGGTGGACCCGGACGCACTCGTTGTCGGAGGTGTTTTCCACGCTGACCGGTGGCCGTCTGGGTGTGCGGAGCACAGCGGAGGATGCCGTACGACTGCTTGAGGATCTGGCCCATGATCTGGAATTTATAGAGATGAGTGCAGCCCAGACTTTTCGGGCGCTGGGCAAGGCGAAGCGGCTCGGAGTGCGTGGAGGCTTGGTGCACGACCTGCTTCATGCCGAGGCGGCTTTGCTAGCCGGCGCAAAAAAGATTTTGACCCTAAACGATGAGGATTTTCAAACGATCCGTCAGGGAATGGCGATCAGTAATACGGGGTAGGGTTGGGGGCCAAATAAGATTAGGAAAGCGGGAATTTCCATCCATCAAAGGTGCTCGGCCTGCTGCGATCCGCGCCCCGAATACAAGGGTCAAGCTTACCCGTGGATGTCTGTTCACACCAAGGCAGCTAAGGCCGCTCAGGAATAAAAAATTGGGGTGAGGGGGGGGTGAATGATTTTTAATTTTGGATTTTTGATGGAGGCAAGCCGAGGAGACCTAGGGCGTAACGGCGGAAGACCTCGAGGATATTGGCTGGGGTGGGACCGAAGGTTTTGAGGAAGCGTCGGGCATTCCCTGGAAGGTAGAGGGGGAGGTGGCGGGGGCGGGGCGAAGTCACACAGGTGAAGGCGAGATTTTGAAGCAGGATGCCAAACTTTTTGTAGTGGGCGGATCGATCTTGGGTGGAACGGCCCTCCTTCGCTCCTAATCTCGCAGACTCGGGAGGAGCTTCCTCCTTCGCCAAGGCTTCGGAGGACATGTCGGAGGGCGGCCGCGAAGCGGCCGGCGGAGCGTGAATTACAGCAACGGAGGGCTCAGCCCAGGCGGGGGCGGCGGCCGATAAGCGCAGAGAAAATTCCACGTCATCGCCGTAGGCGATCATGTCGGAGCGGGGCGGGCCGGCAAGGAGCCAGGCATCTTTCCGGATGAGCAGGCATGGGCCGATGCACCAGGCCATGGGGTAGCCCGAGGGTGCGAGAGCACGGGCGGCGGAAAGGTTTTGGCCCGCGGCACGGAAGGCGCGGGCGAGCGACCAAGAGACGGGTTCGGGAACTTCCTGAAGTTTTCCTTCGAAATCAATGAGGAAAGGGGCGATTGAGCCAGCGGAGTTTTTTTCCATCGAGGAGAGCAGGGTAGCGAGGTCGGAGGGGGAGAGAATGGCGTCGTCATCTACGATGAGGAGGTGAGTCAGAGAGGGAAACTTTTCGAGGGCGTGTTGGCCAGCTAGGGCAAGGCCTCCTCCAAAGCCGAGATTTTTTCCGGGGGAAAGAAGTTTGGCGGGGATGGGGGAGCGTTGGACGGCTAGGGAGGTGGCAGGATCGGGGCCGTTATCGGTGAGGACGGCGGCCAGAGGTTGGAGAGTTTGGGAGGCGAGGGAGGAAAGGAGGCGCGAAAGAAGGGCGGAGCGAAAGCGGGTGGCAATGAGGGCGACGATGGAGGGGGTGTTTCCCACGAGTTGATGATGGAGATTTTTTGGGTTGGGTGGAAGTTTGATTGAGGAAAAAAGTCGAACTGGGCAGGGTGAGGAAGTGAGCGGGGAAAAAACGATTCGGGTGGCGTTGGATGCAACGGCCATCGGACGTGGAAAAACGGGAAACGAGACGTACTTGCGGGGACTGCTGGAGGGCTGGGAGAAGGTGAAGCCTGAGGGGATCGAGCTGCGGCCGATCCTGAGTGAGCCCTCCGTTGCGCCTAACCCGCTTCGCGGAGGCGCTATGGAGGGTGGGCATGCTCAATCCAGGCAGATTGCGAACTCGGGGTTCTTCAAAAGACATTTACGCGATCTGCCAAAGGCCCGAGAGGAGTTAAAAGCAGACTTGTACCACGGGGTGTACTGGATGAGGCCGTGGGAGAGGGGGCCGTATGTTTTGACAGTGCACGACATTTCCTTTGCGGTGCATCCCGAGTGGTTTCGTCCAGGGGAGGCGATGTTTTACACGAAGATGGTGCGGAGGGCGGCAGAGCGGGCGCGAAAGGTGATTACGGTGTCTGAATTTTGCCGGCAGGAGCTGATGGAGAGATGGGATTTGCCCGCGGATCAGGTGGAGGCGACGTATGAGGCGGCGAGGAAAGTTTATCGGCCTGCGAAGAAAAAGGCCTCGGGTGCCCCGACCCTTTTGTTTGTGAGCGCGATCCATCCCAGGAAAAACCTGGGGAGGTTGATTCGGGTGTGGGAGAGATTGAGGGCGGGGCGATTTCCGGACCTCCGATTGCGGGTTGTGGGGCCGGCGGGGTGGTTGGCGGGCGGGGATTTGGGGGAACTGAAGAGAGCCGTGGCAAAGGGGGGTGCAGTTTGGGAAGGTGCAAAAACGGAAGAGGAGCTGCGGCAAGCGTACTGTGAGAGCACGATGTTGGTTTATCCGTCGCTTTATGAGGGGTTCGGGTTGCCTCCGTTGGAGGCGATGGCGTGCGGGTGCCCGGTGGTTTGCGCGAGGTCGGGGTCACTGCCTGAGGTTTGTGGAGGTGCGGCGGAGTACTTTGATCCACGCTCGGAGGAGGAGATGATGTCGGTCGTGGGGTTGGTGTTGGGAAGTGAGGAGAGGCGCGAGGGCTTACGCAAAGCAGGAATTGCGAGGGCAGCGGAGTTTTCTTGGGGAAAAATGGCAGAGGAGACGGGAGAGATCTATCGGAGGGTGGCCTTAGGAACGTGATTAGGGATTAAGGGATTATGGGGTTAAGGGTTGGAGCTCGCCAACGTGCCGTGTAGCAGTACTTCGAAGGGCGCCCGCAGCGGACGGGGGGAGGTGGCTTGCGGTTTTGGGCGGCGAGGAATAGTTTGAAGCATGCCTGAAAAGCAAAAAGAGGGAGGAGGGGAGGCGGGGTCGCAGTGGCAGGATCGGGCATTGTGGGTGGAGATGGCCGTGGCGTTTGCGGTGGTGATCGGTCTGTACGGATTGATTCCCTACAACTTCGGATTTGAAAGCAAGGCACGGAGCGTGTTTGAGATGTTGGGCCGCTTTTGGACCGACCCATCAACGGCGGATTGGCATCACGGCATGATCGTTCCGCTGATTTCCGTCGGCCTGATTTTGCATCGGGCCAAGGAGTTGGAGCGTGTGGTGATCCAGCCTTGCCGATGGGGAGCAGGGTTGGTTGCGGCGGCTCTGGCCTTGTTTTGGGTCGGATACAAGGTGGATATCACGATTGTGGGCTTTCTTTCGCTGCAGCTGATGATCGGGGGCCTGATTTTATGGTTGCTGGGTTGGGAGATGATGAAGGCGGTGGCCTTCCCCTACCTTTTCCTGCTGTTTGCGTACCCTTTTTATTTTTTGGACACGATCGTGGCGTTTCCTTTGCGGGGACTGATGTGTCAGCTCTCGCAGCTCTTTTTGAACGGGATGGGGGTGGAGACCTTGCGGGTGGGCACGGCGCTGGTTTCGGCCCCCGATTATGCGAAGGGGTTGGCCCAGGGTCAGAAGTTTGCCTTGGATGTGGCGACTCCGTGCAGCGGGATTCGATCCCTTTTTGCCCTGATGATGGTGAGTGCCCTCTACGCCCATCTCTCGCTGGAGAAGACATGGCAGAAGTGGGTTTTGTTTTTGCTTTCGCCGGCGTTGGCGGTGATGGGGAATTTTGCGCGGATGGTGATGCTGACACTGGGCACGATTTTGCTGGGCAGTGCGGTGGCGATCGGGACGGAGGAGCATCCCACGACCTTCCACATGGCGGCGGGATTTTTTGTGTTTGTCGTGGCGTTGGGTGGGATGGTGGGGATCAGCCGACTGCTGCAGGCGATCGGGAACCGCAAGGAAACGAGGGGATGAACGGAACAACACGCACGGGGGCGTTGGGCAGGGTGGGGGCGCTGCTTGTGCTTGGAGGGGGGGTGGCGGCCCTGTGCCTGCTTGTGCCCTCCCCCAACACCCCGCCCAAGGCCGGAGTGGTGATGGATTTGCCCGTGAAGGTGGGGGAATTTACCGGGAAGGAAGTTGCGGCCACGCTGGGGGAGTTGGCAATTTTGCCAAAGGACACGCAGATCACGCGGCGGGAGTACTCGGATGCGGGGGGAGACAGGATCATGGCGTCGATAGTTTTGAGCGGTGGGGAGAAGCGGAGCATTCACCGCCCCGAGGTGTGCTTGCCGGCGCAGGGGTGGACGATGCGGGGGGGCAAGGTGGAAAAGGTCAATCTGGCGGACGGGCGGGATTTGGAGGTGATGGATTTGAGCTTGGTGCGGGATGTGGAGGTGGCGAAGGGGGATCGGCGGAAGTTGTATGCGAACTATTTTTACTGGTTTGTGGGGAGTGAGGTGACCACGCCGCATCACTGGAGCCGGGTGTTTTTGACCAGTTTTGACCGGATCACGAAAAATCTGAACCACCGCTGGGCCTATGTGATCGTGATGTCGGTGGTGACAGAGGGTTTCTTGCCCATGGGAAAGAACGAGACGCAGACGATCGAGATGTTGAAGCAGTTCACGGCGGAGGCTGCGCCGAGCTTTATGCGGGCGAGCACCCCCGGCTTGGCTCCCTGATTCCCAGCTTGCCTTTCGGGCAAAAGGGTGGTCTTGATATCCGTTCAACATCAACCCAAGGAAACCCATATGAAAAAGATGCTCCGAATTCTCCTCGCCACCCTGATCGTCCTTCCCGCCATGCGCGGGCGGGCCGAGTCACTGGACAAGCTGATCCCCGACTGTGCCGAAATTCTTGGGCGAATGAAACGGGAAGACATCATCAACATGGAT
>RFMG01000050.1 GCA_009927835.1 Verrucomicrobiota bacterium
CCCGCTTCGTCCCGCCCGACAACTACCTTCCCCGGAACGCCTCCGGAGAGGTTGACTTCCGGCAGTTGGAAAACCGCGCCGAAGGCCGGGAAGACAACCGCGGTTTCGAAGGGGTCGCCCTTTCGCCCGATGGCAAAACCGTCTATGCCCTCCTCCAATCCGGACTGGTGCAGGACGGTGGCAAAGAGGCCGGAGCCACCCGCCTCCTCGCCTTCGACGCCCTCACCGGCGCCCCCAATGCAGAGTACGCCATTCGTCTGCCCGACCCCGCCGCCCTCGAAAAAAAGGGCAAAAAACTCAAATCCAAAAACATCTCCCTCACCGAGCTGTCTTATCTTTCCGATGGTCGCCTGATCGCCATCGAACGGGACAATCGTGGCCAAGACGGCTCGGCCGACCCGAAACCGGTGGTCCTCAAACAGGTCATCACCCTGGATCTCTCCCACGCCACCGATCTGCTGGCTTTGCCCGACAAGCCCTACTCCCTGCGCCTCTCCGATCCCAAATTCAAAAAACTCGATGCCCGGCAGGACATCCAATACGTCAAGACCGGCACGCTGTTTGATTTCGATTCTCTCGATCTCCCCTCTCAAGGCCTCGCCTGGGATCAACTGCCGGAAAAGTGGGAGGGTTTGGCCCTGCTCTCCGACGACCGCCTGCTCGTCCTTTGCGACAACGACTTTCTCACACCCGAACTCACTCTCGGCGGCAAAAAGGTCCCGTTCCCCAAGTGCCAAAATACCGTCCCCACCTGGCTACTCACCATCCAACTTCCCTAAAACAAAAACCCCTTTCTCAAGCCATTGAAAGTCAGATTCTTCCCTTCGTGCTCGGCACACCTTTCACTCGCGGATCTCGGGTGACCGCCTCCTGCAGTGCCTTGGCCAAGGCCTTGAAAATTGCCTCGATCTGGTGATGCACATCCCGCCCGTACAACACCTCGGCGTGCAGGTTCATCCCTCCCTGCACAGACAGCGCCCGCAAAAACTCCTCCACCAACTGAGCTGGGAAATTCCCCACCTTGCCCCGTTGGCTTAACCCACGCAGTTCGAGATACGGCCTCCCGCTCAGATCAATCGCCACCCGGGCCAGGGTCTCATCCATCGGCACGTGAGCCGTCCCATACCTACGAATTCCC
>RFMG01000209.1 GCA_009927835.1 Verrucomicrobiota bacterium
GGCGGGTTTCCCCGAAAAAGCGGCGGGCAACTCCTGGGCTTTTTTGCAGTGGGGTTTGGGGTTGCGTGAGCTGGGGTGGGAGGTGTGGTTGGTGGAGTCGCTGCGGGCCAAAGAGCTGAAGAACCCGCTGGGGCAAATCGTTCCTCTGGCAGACAGCGTCAATCTGGCACACTGGAAAAGGACTTTGCGGGAGATCGGATGGGATGATCGGGCCACTCTGTTGGTGGAGGGGGAAAAGGTGGAGGAGCTGCCGCTGCGGAATTTCGCCGCGGGAGCGGATCTTTTTCTCAACCTATCGGGACATTTTAAAAGGCCCGATCTGGTGGAGAAAGTGGCGAGCCGGGTGTATGTCGATTTGGATCCGGCATTCACACAGATCTGGGCGAAGGTCTACCAGAGCCCGATGAACTTTTCCGGGCACAACGCTTTCTGGAGTGTGGGGTTGGGGATGGGAAGGGGTGCGGTGGTTCCGGACACGGGTCATGAGTGGAAAGCGGTGGTTCCTCCCGTGAGCCGAAAGCACTGGTCGAACGAGGCGGTGGGACTTCCGAACGGAAGAGCGGCCGACCTGGGGCGGAACCGATGGACCACCGTGGCGCACTGGTACGGGTACGCGGCGGTGGAGTGGGAGGGCAGGGAGTATGGCAACAAGGCCCCTGAGTTTGAGAAACTGAGAGCATGGCCAAGTCGAAGCGGTGTGGCTCCCTTGGTGGTGACCGACCTGGGGGCGGGGCAGGAGAGGGATTTGTTTGAGAAAGCGGGGTGGGAGTTTCACGAGCCGGGTCCGGTCTGTTCCGACTGGCGGGAGTACCGGAATTTTCTGGCATCCAGCCGAGGCGAGTTTTCTCCGGCCAAAGGGGGGTATGTGACGGCAAAGACCGGATGGTTCAGTGATCGGAGCGTCCTGTATCTCTCGCTGGGCCGACCCGTGTTACTGCAGGAGACAGGATGGTCGAGCTGGTTGCCAGAGGGTGTG
Source organism: Verrucomicrobiota bacterium (assembly GCA_009927835.1). Classification (GTDB taxonomy): domain Bacteria; phylum Verrucomicrobiota; class Verrucomicrobiia; order Methylacidiphilales; family Verrucolacustridaceae; genus Verrucolacustris. Next base: position 977 of record RFMG01000209.1, read on the forward strand.
GGTTTGGTGTCTTTTCAATGCCTGGATGAGGCGGTGGAAAAAGTGAAGGAGATCGAGAAAGATTATGCGGTGCATAGCCGCGGGGCTGAAAAAGTGGCGGTAGAGCACCTGGACGCGAAACGATCGATTCCGCAGGCCTTGGCCTGGTTGTGAGTGGTCGCCGGAGGGAGAACTAGGAAGTTGGATTTAGATTGAGAAGAGCGAGGGCGGGGTTCTCCACAAACTTTTTGATGGCGATCAGGAAGGTGACCGCCTCCTTGCCGTCGATCAGACGATGATCGTAGGAAAGAGCCAGATTCATCATCGGGCGGATCTCCACCTGGTGGCCCACGGCGACCGGCCGTTGTTGAATGGCGTGCAACCCCAGAATGGCGGACTGAGGTGGATTGAGGATCGGGGTGGAAAGAACGGAACCATAGACTCCGCCGTTGGAAATGGTGAAGACGCCGCCGAGGAGGTCGGGGAGGGTAAGCTTGCCTTCCCTTGCGCGGGTGGCGACGGCAGCCAGGGATTTTTCGAGGCCAGCGAGGTCGAGTTGGTCGCAATCCCGCAGAACAGGAACCACCAGACCTCGGTCGGTCCCCACGGCCACCCCGATATCAAAGTAGTGTTGCGACACAATTTCGTCCCCCTCAATCCGGGCGTTGAGGGCAGGGACGGACTGGAGAGCGTGGACGGCGGCTTGAAGAAAAAAACTCATGAAGCCGAGTTTGACCCCGTGCTGGGCTTGAAAGGTGGCCTGGACCTCGGTCCGCAGGGCGATGAGGTTGGAAAGATCGGCTTCGTTGAAGGTGGTGAGGATGGCGGCCGTCTGCTGGGCACTGACGAGGCGATCGGCGATTTTGCGACGAAGGGGGGACATCTTCCTGCGAGTTTCCCGTCCGGCGCGGGAGGGATCGTGGGAGACGACGGCGGTGTCCGCCTCGGTGTGAACAAGCGTGGGCACCGGGGCGGGGGAGGATTCTCTGGAGGGAAGTTTTGAGGCGGGGGCTTTCTCCTGCTGCTTCCTGGGCATTTCCGGTGGGGCGCCTTTTTGTCCGGTAGCTTTGCCGGGGTGGAGGTTCCCGACCGTCTGACCGACTTTCACCTCGGTGCCCTCCGGAATGAGGATTTCGAGGGTGCCATCCGCCTCGGCAAAGACTTCCGATGTGACTTTGTCGGTTTCGATTTCGAAAAGGGGATCCCCCGAAGCCACCGAGTCGCCATTTTTTCTCTTCCAGCTTCCGAGAACTCCGGAGGTGATCGATTCCCCGACGGAGGGGACGCGGATGGGGAGGGTGGCGGTGGCAGTGCTCATTTTTTCTTTTTCCTTGGGGTGGGGGATTTTGCTTTTTTCGTGGACAGGGCGGCGCGGGTTTTTCCGGTCTTCAAAGGGGTGGCAGCGGGGGTGAAGGCCTCCTGGACGAGCTGATTTTGTTCGAGCGTGTGGATGATCAGGGATCCGGTCGCGGGGGAGGAGGAGGCATCGCGGCCCACGTATCGGACCTGTTTTTGCAAAAGGGCCGGAAGGCGAAGGGCGAGGTGGGACCACGCCCCCATGTTTTCGGACTCCTCCTGACACCACACGATTTCGGCGTCGGGGGAGTGCAGGGAGAGGATCTGGGCGAGCTTCTTTGCGTGGAGGGGATAGATTTGTTCGACGCGGAGGATGGCGGTGTCGGTGATCTGGTTTTTCCTCTGGTAATCCTGCAGGTCGTAAAAAACTTTTCCGCTGCAAAGAATGACGCGTCGGGCTGCACGGGGGATGTTGGGGTCGGGCAAGATCTCCTGGAAACCGCCCCGCGTGAGGTCGACCACCGGGCTGGTGGCCCGGGCGTCGCGAAGGAGGCCTTTGGGGGTCATGACGATCAGGGGCTTGATGATTTTTCGGAGGGCCTGGCGGCGGAGCAGATGAAAGTAGTTGGCGGGGGTGGTGGGGTAGGCCACGACCATGTTGTCCTCGGCGCAGAGTTGGAGGAAACGTTCGAGCCGGGCGCTGGAGTGTTCCGGGCCTTGGCCGTGGTATCCATGGGGAAGAAGGAGGGTGAGGCGGGAGGTGGTGCCCCATTTGGATTCGGAGGAGGAGATGTACTGATCGATCTGGATTTGCGCCCCGTTGGCGAAATCCCCGAACTGGGCTTCCCAGAGGACGAGCATTTCGGGGCAGTCGAGAGAGTAGCCGTAATCGAACCCCAGGACGGCAGCTTCCGAAAGCGGGCTGTTGTAGACGCAGAAAGAGGCCTGGTTCTGGGACAGATTTTTCAGGGGGATGTAGCGGGCGCGGGTCCGCAGGTCATAAATGGCAGCATGGCGCTGGCTGAAGGTGCCTCGGCGGCTGTCCTGTCCGGAAAGGCGGATGGGAACCTTTTCAATCAAAAGGGAGGCGAAGGCGAGGTGTTCGGCACAAGCCCAGTCCAGGGGAGTTTGGCCGGCGGCCATGGCCTTTCGGGAGTCGAGCATTTTGCGGATCTTGGTGTTGATTTGAAAATCGCCGGGAATCGTCGAGATGGCCGCACCCAGCTCCGCAATTTTTTTGGCGGGAACCGCTGTCGGCACGTCCCGAAGCAGATCCGGGCAACGGAGCGGCGGGTGGATCGAGGGGTGCAATTTCGCCACGGCCTCCCGGGACTCCTTGAGGGCCTCCTCCGAAACGACGTCGAGCTTGGAGCGGATCTTTTGTATTTCCTCCTCCGTAATTGCGCCGGCATCCAGCAGCTGCCGGGCGAGGAGGCGGCTGATGGGCGGGTGGGCATCGATCTCGGAGTAGAGGGTGGGTTGGGTGAAGTTGGGTTCGTCCCCCTCGTTGTGGCCGTGACGGCGGTAACAAACGATATCCAGGATGATGTCCTCGTGAAACTTTTGCCGGAACTCCAGCGCGATCTGGATGACGTAGGCGGCGGCGAGGGGATCGTCCCCGTTGACGTGGAAGATCGGTAGTCCCAGGGATTTTCCCAGGGCGGTGCAGTAGCGGGTGGAACGGGAGTCGGGGGCCAGGGTGGTGAAGGCGATCTGGTTGTTGACGACGATGTGGATCGTTCCGCCGGTGCGATAGCCCTCCAGGCGGGAGAGGTTGAGGGTTTCCGCCACGACCCCTTGTCCGATGAACGCCCCGTCGCCGTGAATGAGAACAGGGACGACCTTCTCCCGTTTGACGGTGTCGTCCCGGAGGCGTTGACGGGCCCGGGCGCGGCCTTCCACCACCGGGTTGACCGCCTCAAGATGGCTGGGGTTGGGAGCGAGGGAGACGCGGATTTTTTTTCCGGTCGAGGTGGTGATATCATTCTCGTACCCGAGGTGATATTTGACGTCTCCGTCCCCCAGGACGGTTTCCGGCACATAGTTTTCGTGGAACTCGGTGAAAAGTTTGCGCCGGGATTTGCCCAGGGTGTTGACGAGGACGTTGAGACGACCGCGGTGGGCCATGCCGATGGCCACCTCCTCGACGCCCGCAGCGGGACAGGCCTCCAGCAGGGTGTCGAGCACGGCGATGAGGGTTTCGCCTCCCTCGAGGGAAAAGCGCTTTTGGCCGACGTAGCGGGTGTGGAGAAAACGTTCGAGGGATTCGGCGGCGATGATTTTTTCAAGAATGCGGCGTTGCTGGCCGGGCGAGAAGGAGGGTTGATTGCGGCTTCGTTCCATCCGGTCGCGGAGCCAGCGGCGGATGGCGAAGTTCATGATGTGCATGAACTCAACCCCGATGTGGTCGCAGTACGTTTGTTTCAGGTAGGAGAGAATTTCTCGGAGGGTCCGGGGACCGCCGCCTCCGAGGGTCCCGGAATCAAAAACCGAATCGAGATCGGAGTCGGTGAATCGGAAGGTCGAGAGGGCGAGATCGGTATTTTCCTCGGGCGTGAGGCCCAGGGGGTCGAGGTGGGCGAGGGTATGACCCAGGGCGCGGTAGGCGAAGAGAAGGTTGTAGATGCGGGCCTGGGGCAGGACGTTGCCAAACTCCAGAGTGGATCCATTCGTTGCGGCGGCGGTCCCGGATCGGGCGGGAGGGCGGAGTTGGCATCCGAGCTCAAAGCCCTCGAAAAAAGCCCGCCACGTGGGGTCCACCGAGGCGGGATCGGTTTTCCAAGCCTCGTGAAGCTCCTCGAGAAACGCGGAGTTTCCCGGGTGGCCGATCCTGCCCAAGGCCGGGGAGGGGGACGAGGAGGTGCGGTTTGGGTTTAAGCGATCGAGGACATCGAGGGCGGGATCTTGGGCAGAGTCGGGTACGGATCGTGCCATGGTGAGTTGTATTTTTTCATAAAAAGGGATTTTCGGCGAGTATGGATTAAGAATTTATTCATGAACACAAATGACTGAGGATCAGGGATTCAAGAGGAGAAACGATGGTTTTTTATCTCCCGAAAGGATCCAATTTTGCCCTTTCCTGGAATCTGGGGCAAGATAGCCGGATGAGATCGGGACAGAGAAATGTGTTGGGAGGGGAATTGAAGCCTTGTTCGTTCGACCCGATGACTGGGTTCACGCGGTCGGGAAGTTGCGAGGGGCATGAGGCGGATTTTGGATGCCACGCGGTATGCGCCCAGATGACGGAGGAGTTTTTGCACTTCAGCCGAGCTGCGGGAAACGATCTTTCCACCCCACGGCCGGAGTATCATTTTCCCGGGTTGAAGGAGGGGGACCGTTGGTGTCTCTGTGCGGGGAGATGGGAGGAGGCACGACGAGCGGGAAAAGCTCCCCTGGTTGTTTTGGAGTCGACGCATGAATCGGCGCTGGAGCACGCCACTTTGGCGGACCTGAGAAAACACGCGTTGGATGTCGCCGGGTAGCGGGTGCTCTTGTTTGAGAGGGAAAATCGGGCAGAGTTTCGAGTTCGATGGCGTATGCATCTTCCAGTGACTGGGTGGAACGGTTGGAGAGGGAGGGGGAACTACTCCGGGTCCGTGAGCCTGCCTGTGTGGAGCTGGAGATTGCGGCTGCGGCGGATCTGGAATCGAAGTCAGTTCAGGGGGGCAAGGCGCTTTATTTCGAAAAGCCGGTGAGAAACGACGGTCGGGCCTACGGCTTTCCGGTTTTGATCAACGGGTATGGATCGGCCCGGCGAATGGCGATGGCTTTGGGCCGGGAGCGGGTGGAGGAGATCGGGGATGAAGTGGGCGCGTTGGTGAGGGCCAAACCCCCTGCGGGAATTTCCGAGGCGTGGGATCTTTTCAAAAGGGGATTGGAGCTGCGCCATGCGCGACCCGTGTCGGTGGGGCGAGGGGCCAGCCAGGAGGTGGTGCATCGGGTGGAGGACGGGGGAGAGGGATTGGGAAAGATTCCCGTGTTGAAGACATGGCCGAAGGATGGAGGCCCCTTTTTGACTTTGCCGCAGGTGATCACGGAGGATCCGGAGACCAAGGAGCGGAATGTCGGAATGTACCGGATGCAGGTTTTGGGTCCCTGGGAGGCGGCGCTGCACTGGCAGTTGCACAAGGTGGGAGCGCGCCATGGGAAAAAATACCGGGAGATGGGGAAACCGATGCCCGTGGCGGTGGCCTTGGGCGGGGATCCGGCGAACGCCTTTGCTGCAACGGCCCCGTTACCCGACGGGATTGACGAATATATGTTTGCGGGATTTTTGCGAAAACAGTCGGTGGAATTTGTTCCGGCGGTGAGCCAGCCGATCCGGGTGCCGGCGGACGCCGACTTTGTCATCGAGGGAACGGTGGATCCGGTGGGGGAGCCCGTGGACGAGGGGCCCTTTGGGGACCATACGGGATTTTACACCCCGGTGGACAAGTATCCGCGTTTCCGTGTGACGGCGATCACCCATCGGAACGGCGCGATCTACCCGGCGACGGTGGTGGGAAAGCCCCCGATGGAGGATTTCTGGCTGGGATCGGCCAGCGTTCGGATCTTGTTGCCCGTGCTGAAGATGAATTTTCCCGAGTTGGTGGATCTGGCGCTTCCTGCGGAGGGGGTTTTCCATAACCTGGCCTTGGTGAGCCTGAAAAAACAGTACCCGTACCAGGCGTTCAAGCTGATGCACGGCCTGTGGGGGGCGGGGCAGATGATGTTCACCAAGATCATCATTGCGGTGGATGCGGAGGTGAACGTGCACGACACGGGGGAGGTCCTTTTTTATCTTGGAGCGAATGTGGATCCGGAGCGGGACACGATCTTTATCAAAAGTCCCTGCGACAGCCTGGATCATGCGACCACGTTTCCCAATGTGGGAAGTCACATGGGCATCGATGCCACCAGAAAATTGCCGGGGGAGGGGTATGTGCGGGGTTGGCCGGAGGAGTGTCGAACCACACCCGAGGCGAGGGCCCGGGCCCACGAGCTGTTGGCGGCGGCGCGGCGGGGGGACGGATGAAGCTGGTCGTTGCCGTCACGGGGGCGAGCGGGTCGATTTACGCCCAGCGGCTGTTGGAGGAGATTGGCCGTTCGAAGGACGTGGAGGAGTGTCACGTGGTGCTGAGTGAGCATGCGGCGGAGGTGGCCGCGACCGAGTTGGGGGCCAAGGGTCTGCAGATTCCCGGGGGAATGAAAGTGCATGGGGACAAGACGATGCAGGTGCCGTTTGCCAGCGGGTCGGCCAAGTTCGAGGCGATGGCCATCGTTCCCTGTTCGATGGGAACGCTGGGAAGGATTGCGCACGGGTACAGTGACGGGACGATCGCCCGGTCCGCCGATGTTTTTCTGAAGGAAAAAAGGAAGCTGATTCTGGTTCCCCGGGAAACCCCCTGGAATCTGGTGCAGGCGCGGAATGTGGTCACGCTGCTGGAGGCGGGGGCCGTGATGTTGCCGGCGATTCCCTCCTTTTATGGAAAACCAAAATCGGTGGAGGACGTGGCCGATACGGTGGTTGCCAGGATCCTGGATCATTTGGGGATCAGCAATGATCTGGTGAAGCGGTGGAAGAGCGGGGGAGAAAAAGAGCAAGCTTGAGATTGGAACTCCCGCGGGGGAGGGATAGGGTTTGTTGATGCCCTACGCCAGCGTGGAAAAAGTTGCGGGTGTTCCCGTGGTTTTGCGACCCCGGGAAGAGGCCCCGGGGGTGTCGGTGGGTTTGTTTTATCCGGCAGGATCGCGTTGGGAAAAAACGAACGAGCATGGAGCTGCGCATTTTGTGGAGCATCTGCTTTTCAAGGGCACCCGGAAACGTTCGTGCAAGGAGTTGAGTCGTGAGGTGGAGGGGCGAGGCGGGGATCTGAATGCCTTTACGGGGGAGGAGACCCTTTGTCTGCATGGGAGGGTTCCTGCGGGCCACGGGGCGAGGTTGATTTCCCTGTTGGCCGAGATGGCCCTGGAGTCGACCTTTCCCTCCGCCGAGGTGGAGCGGGAACGGGGAGTCATCAGCGAGGAGATCCGGATGATGGAGGATCAGCCGGCGATGGTGGCGGGGGAATCGCTCAACGCGACCCTGTGGCCGAATCAGGCGGTGGGTCGTCCGATTGCGGGAACGATTGCGTCGGTCGGCCGGATTTCCCGTTCCGGTTTGATGGGCTACTGGCAGCGGAGGATTCGGAGGGTACGACCGATCCTGGTGGTGGCGGGTGGAATTGCGGCCCGGGAAGCGTTGGAGACAGCCAAAAAGGTTTTGGGAAAATCGGGCAGGGAGTGCGACTTGGTGCCGACGCTGGCGCGACGGGTGAGGAGCCGGACGATGCGGGTCTCGGCGGTGGCCAAGCCCGTGCAGCAGGTGAACGTGGCTTTGGGGATGTATGCGTTTGGGAGGCTGGATGTAAGACGCCACGCGTTGCGGATGCTGAGCGTGATATTGGGGGAGGCGATGAGCTCCCGGCTTTTCCAGCGGTTACGGGAGGAGGAGGGGTTGGTTTACTCGGTATCCAGCGGGACCCATCTGCAAAGGGACGACGGGGTTTTCTATCTTTCGGCGGGACTGGAGCCGGGGAATCTGAAAAAGGCGTTCGACCTGATCGCACAGGAGTTGCGCTCGTTGGCCCGAAAAGGGCCGAGTGTGACCGAGCTGAAGAGAGCCAAGGATTATGCAATGGGGCAATTTGCCCTGGGTTTGGAGGGGACGAGCCAGCAGATGTTTTGGATGGGGGATGCGATGTTGACGCGCGGGCGTGTGATCGAACCCAAGGAGGCGATCGAGAAACTCTCCGAGGTGGATGTGGGGGCGGTCCGGGCGGTGGCACGGGAAATTTTCCAGCCCGGGAAGTTGTGTGTCTCCGCGGCAGGCCCGGAAATGAGTGAGGGTCAGCTGCGGTCGGCCGCCCTCTCGCTGGCGCGAGGATGAGATCGCCGGAGGCTTTGGCCGGGGCTTTGCCAAAAGCAGAACTCCATGTCCATTTGGAGGGGACGCTGGAACCGGAGATGGTTTTCTTTTTTGCCAAAAAGCATGGAGTGCGGATGCGCTTTCCCACGGCCACGGCGCTGCGTCAGGCGTACCGGTTTCAGGATCTCCAATCCTTTTTGGATTTGTATTACGAGGGGGCGGGAGTGCTCCGGGATCGAGAGGATTTTCATCAATTGACGTTGGCGTATGTCGACCGGGTGGCGCGGGAGGGGGTCTGGCATGTGGAGCCCTTCTTTGATCCCCAGACTCACACGGCGCGCGGGGTGGAGATGCGGGACGTGGTGGAGGGGGTGGTGGGCGGGCTGCGGGAGGGGCAAAAGAAACACGGCATCAGCTGGCGTTTGATTCCCTGTTTCCTGCGTCACCTGAGCGAGGAGGAGGCGCGAAAAACCTGGCGCGAGTTGCTGCCCTATCGGGAACATTTTTCGGCGGTGGGACTGGACTCCTCCGAAAAGGGAAATCCTCCCTCCAAATTTGCCGGGGTTTTTTCCGAGGTTCGGGCGGCGGGGCTTCCTGCCGTGGCTCACGCAGGCGAGGAGGGGCCTGCGGCTTACATCCGGGAGGCCATCGATGTGTTGAAGGCGGTCCGAATCGATCATGGGGTGCGTTGCCGGGAGGATCCGGGGTTGGTGGGGGAACTTGCCAGAGACCGGGTTCCCTTGACGGTCTGTCCGCTTTCGAATGTCAAACTATGCGTTTTCAAAAATCTTTCCGAGCATCCGCTGAAGGAGCTTCTTCGTGCGGGTGTGAACGTGTCGGTGAACTCGGATGATCCCGCATTTTTCGGTGGCTTGCTGGAGACCTGGCTGGCTTGTGTGAGGGAGTTGGGGTTGGGGGAGGAGGATTTGGCGCAACTGGCCAGGAACTCCTTTGCCGGTAGTTTTCTTCCGGAGGAGGAGAAGAGGAAATGGATCCAAAAGATCGATCGTTTGGCTGGAGTGTCTTTTTAATCGGATGAGGAGGCAACCCGAGGCTGCGGTTGTCCGGGGGGATTATGGGGCCGGGGTGGTTTATCTGGGGTATCAACCGGATCTGGTGCTTTCCGGCGGTTTTGCAGAGACAGGGAGGTTGGAGGCGGAGTTGACCCAGCGCAGGAAAAAAAGTGGAGGTTGGGATCGGGCCCATCCGACGGGGGCGGCCGTCGGGGCGTTTGATTTCGAAGGGAACTGGCATTTCTCGTTCTTTTCAGATTTGGAGGTGGAACCTTCGTCCGGGTTATGGCCGGAGGGGGAGGGAAGCTTTGCGGATACGGAGGAGGGTTGGAGCTGTCGGACGGGTATGGAGGAGTACGCCGGGATGGTCCGACAGGCACAGGAAGAGATCCGAAGGGGGGAGATTTATCAGGTGAACCTGGCGCGATTCCTCCATCGGGATGTGGAGGGTCTGGATCCCTGGGAGTTCTTCCGGTGGTTGTGGAGGACGGGGCAGGCCCCGCGGAGTTTTTTTTACCGGATGGGGAAAAAGGCGTTGGCGGGGGCATCGATGGAGCTCCTCTTGGGAATGGAGGGGGAACGGGTGATCACTCAACCCATCAAGGGAACGCGGGCACGCGTGAGGGCGCGGGAGGGGGATGAGCGGGCGGCGTTGGAGTTGGGGACGGATCCGAAGGAGGTGGCGGAGTTGGTGATGATCACCGACCTGTTGCGGAACGATCTGGGGGCGATCTGTCAGTTCGGTTCGGTGGAGGTGCGGGATCTTGTGCGGAGCCGAAGTTATTCGCATGTGCACCATCTGTACTCCACGATCGAGGGGGTGTTACGACCGGGGTTGGGTCGGGTGGAGGCGGTGCGGGAGTGTTTGCCCGGGGGATCGGTCACGGGCGCTCCCAAGAGGAGGGCGGTGGAAATTCTAAAAAAACTGGAGGTTGAGCCCCGGGGATTTTACACCGGGGCGGTCGGATATTTCGGGTATGACGGCACGGCACGGTTTGCGATGGGGATTCGGATGGCGGAGATGGAGGGAAATCACGTGAGGTGCGGGATTGGAAGCGGGATCACCATCGGATCCGATCCATGGGCGGAATATGAGGAGACGAAGGCCAAGGCCCGGGTGATGGTCGAGGCGATGGCAGCGTATGAGGCGGCGCGGCGGGTGCGGGCATGAGCCGTTTGGAAATTCCGATTTCAGACGCCGGGTTCCGGCACGGGGTTGGCGTGTTTGAGACCGTCCGGGTGGAGAGTGGCAGGGCTCGGTGGCGGGAGTGGCATCTGGAATCGATCCGGGAATCGGCCCGTGTCCTGGGCCTGAGCGTGGAGGAGGAGTTCAAGAACATCCCCAAAGGGAGTGGGTTGTGGCGTTGGTTTGTGACCGAAACGGGAACCAGGAGTTGGTGGAGCGAGGGGATGGAGCCACCGCCGGCTGCCTATGAGTTGCGACTTTCGACGATCGGGGTGTGGTCGAGCTCGTGGGAGGCGAGGTACAAGACGCTGAGTTATCTGGGTCGGATTCAGGGCCGGGGGGAGGCGAACCCGAGTGGCGAGGTGGTGATGTTGAATGAGAAGGGGGAGATTGCTTCGGCCTCGATGGCGAATCTTTTTTGGGTCAAGGAGGGGAAGTTGAGGACTCCGGCGCGGGAGTGTGGTTGCCGGGCGGGGACGGTGAGGAGGTGGGTTTTCGAGCGGAGCGGCCAGAAAGTGGAAGAGGGGAGATGGGGGAAAGAGGAGTTGGACGGGGCGGAGGAGATTTTTGTGACAAATTCGAGGATCGGCATCCATCCGGTGGTTTCGTGGCAAGGAAAGAGGTTGGTCAGTGCCGGGGTGGCGGACGGGTTGGGCAAATCGTTCCGGGCTGAATCGGTCGGGGATTGAGGCGGAGCGGGCGGTGGCGTAGCCTTCAGGCTCGATGCGCTGGACCCAGACATTACTCACCACTCTGCGGGATGCCCCCGCGGAGGCGGAGATTGCCAGTCATCAGCTTCTCTTGCGGGCCGGATTGGCCCGGAAATTAACGAGCGGGCTCTATACTTTTCTTCCCCTGGGGCTTCGGGCCTTGCGGAAAGTGGAGAGGATTGTCCGGGAGGAGATGGATCGGGCGGGCGGATTGGAGATTTTAATGCCTGCCCTGCAGCCGCCCGATTTGTGGGAGAAGAGCGGACGGATTCAGGCGGCGGAGGATGTTTTGTTCCATGTGAAGGATCACCAGGATCGGCGCTGGATTCTGGGACCGACGCATGAGGAGGTGGTGACGTCGCTGGTGGCGGGGGAGGTGCAGAGTTACCGGCAACTGCCCCGCACGTTGTATCAGATTCAGACGAAGTATCGGGACGAGATCCGGCCGAGGTTCGGGCTGATGCGGGCAAGAGAGTTCATCATGAAGGATGCGTACAGCTTTGACACCGACGAGACGGCGGCCAAGAAAAGCTATGGGGCGATGGTCGGGGCGTATCGGAGGATTTTCGAGCGGGTGGGTCTGGATGCGTTGCAGGTGGAGGCGGACACCGGGGTGATGGGAGGGGCGAGTTCCCATGAATTTTGCGTCGTGGCGGAGATCGGGGAGGGGGAGTTGGTGACGGAGGAGGGGGGGACGTATGCCGCGGCGATTGAAAAGGCAGAGGGAAAACCGGCCGAGAGGAGTGGGGTGGGTGGCATCATGGAAAAGTTTCCGACCCCCGGGATTCGTACGATTGCGGATCTGGAAAAGAAGCATGGTGTGTTGGCCCAGGATCAGGTGAAGACCTTGGTGTTTACGAACGGAAAGGAGACGATCCTTGTGTTGGTGAGGGGGGACGATGAGGCGCAGGAGACCAAAGTGGGGAAGGTGCTGGGAGCGGGATTTCGTGCTGCGGTGGATACGGAGATCAAAGAGGCGATGGGTGCTTCTCCGGGAAGTTTGGGGGCGGTGGCGTCCACCCTGGCGGGCAAAAAGGTGACGGTGGTGGCTGATTTCGCGTTGAGGGGTCAGACAGGGATGACGACCGGGGCGAATGACAACGGGTTTCATTTCAAAGGGGTCGATGTGGAGAGGGATCTGAAGATCGACACGTGGGCGGATGTGCGAAAAGTTCGGCAGGGGGATCTCTCCTCGGGGGCAAGAAGCTCAACGTGAGTCGGGGAATCGAGGTGGGGCATGCGTTTTTATTGGGGACAAAATACAGCGTGGCGTTGGAGGCCAAGTTTTTGGACCCGCAGGGGAAACAGCAACCGGCGGTGATGGGCTGTTATGGAATCGGGGTGACGCGGACCTTGCAGGCAGTGATTGAGGTGCATCAGGACAAGGATGGGATCCGGTGGCCGGCGGCGGTGGCGCCCTATACGGTGATGTTGGTGACGCTGGATTTGGCGGATCCGGCGGTACAATCGGCGACGGATGCAGTGATCGCCTCGCTGGAGAAGGCGGGGATCGACTATTTGTGGGATGACCGGGACGAGCGGCCGGGGGTGAAGTTCAAGGATGCGGATCTGTTGGGATTTCCGTGGCGGGTGACGATCGGGGCGAAGTCGGTCGCGAAGGGCGGGGTGGAGGTGAAGTGTCGGAAGA
>RFMG01000049.1 GCA_009927835.1 Verrucomicrobiota bacterium
CTCCGGATACCGCTCTACCTCTGATCCCCCCCGTTGGACGCGAACCAAAAAGCTCACCTCTCCCCCCTCCACGCCCCATCCAAGCGAGGAAAACGGGACCCGCACCTGTAAACCCTTTCCCTCCACCACCTCCGCCACGCACTCCGCCTGCTCATAAACCACCCCGTCCTTCGATTTTTCCAACTGCGCCCGCCAGCCTTCCCCATGGCGGATCATTCGCAACCGAACGGCTGTGGGGAGCTGAAAATCCACAATCACCTCGTCCCCGACCATCTCCTTCGAATCCAATCGGAAATAAAAGTCCCTCTTCCCATACCCGTAGTAGATGTTTTTGACACGCCGGTCCCCCTTGGGCCATCGCCCCCTGATCCCTCCACGCTTCGTATCTCCCGGCTCCCGCCCAATCCAGAAAACTTGGCGCTTCTCCCAGCCTCGGCTCAATCGGCCGCGTGGGAGCAACCCCCAGTCTCACTTCCGCACTGCAGATCGGGACACTCAACCCGGCGGGAGGGGTCACCCCCAAACGCCGATACACATTCTGCAATCTCCCCCGGAAGAGTCCGTCGAAGATCAAATCGCTGTCCGTCTGAAAATCCGGTCCATACCACCAAAACCAGTCGCTCCCCTCCGCGGCATACAGATCCTCCCACGCCGCCGCCTTCACTTCGGGAGACAAATTCCCCTTCTCTTCCTCCCGCAACAAAAAATCTCGCGTTCGCTTGATCCAGCTCCACCCCTGATTCTCCTCCGGATCCCCGATCCAGATGTCGAAGTTCCCCCCGATCCACGATCCCGAATGCAGGCGTCCCGCCTGCTTTCCCTCATGCTTGTCCAGATATCCACCCAGGGTTGCCGAACTTAACCCCCTCGTTTTTTCCAGACGGAGATAAAATTCATCCAAAAAGGCCTCCCCGCTGTCGGGAAACGCTTCCCACGCGTTTTCCCCGTCCAACGCCAACAACACAATTCCATCCTGCGGCATCACCTGTGCGATGTGTTGCAAATGAACCCGCAAATGTT
>RFMG01000061.1 GCA_009927835.1 Verrucomicrobiota bacterium
ATTGCGAGAGCTACGTTCATTTTTTTCATATTCATATTTCCTTTCACTAGAGACAACGTAATCCACGATTCGTTCAAAATCAAGTGGAAATTTTTGTTTGTCACACAATTGTCATAATTCTTTTTGCTTTTATTGATTTTTTATAACTTACTGATATTGTTTCACATACATCTCAAATTTGTTGAGTATGATGAATTTGCCCTGTTCGCTTTATAGGAAAATTTTAAATTCAAACAAAAAACAGACGATGAAAGAGGGATAGTGTGGCCACTGAAATTCGGCTTAATCCCCGGCGATCACCCGCGTCCCCACGGGCCGACCTTCCGCCGCTGCCCGCAAATTCCCCTCCCGAAACACATCGAACACCACGATCGGGATCTTGTTATCCATGCAGAGGGAGAAGGCGGTCGAGTCCATGATCTGCAGCCGCCGCCGCAATGCATCCCCATAGGTGATGGTCTGGAACCGTTGCGCCCGAGGATTGGTCCTGGGATCGGAATCGTAGATGCCGTCCACCTTCGTCGCCTTCAGAAGGGCGTCGGCACCGATTTCGCTCGCCCGTAGGGCGGCCGTGGTGTCGGTGGAAAAGAAGGGATGGCCTGTGCCTGCGGCAAAAATGACCACTCTTCCTTTCTCCAGGTGCCGAAGGGCCCGGCGACGGATAAAAGGCTCTGCCACGTTCTTCATCTCGATGGCCGTGAGAACCCGCGTTTCCACCCCAGCATTTTCCAAGGCGTCCTGCAGGGCGAGAGAGTTGATGACGGTGGCCAGCATCCCCATGTAGTCGGCGGTGTTGCGGTCCATCTGTCCCTCATCCGCGGCGGGGGCGCCCCGCCAGATGTTTCCTCCACCGATCACAATCCCAAGCTGAAGAGTCGGGGAGAGGATCCCTTTGATCTGATGGGCGAGACGCAGGATGATCGGATGGGAGAGATGGTTGGAGGAGTCTCCCAGCGTTTCGCCGGAGAGTTTCAGGAGGAGTCGCCGTGTTTTTGGGGAGTGCAAAGGAGTATAGGCGTCGTCCCGGTGGGATTGCCTTTCACTCGGACTGCGGGGAACGGATGCGGGACGGGGGGATGGAGCTGGGAGTTTTTTGGTGGAACGGCGGGCAGGCACAGCCAATTGTGGCTTGAAAAGGGCACAAAGCGGAAGAAGAAAGTTCAAAGCAGAGGATGTACCCCCTTAAGGACAGACATTGGCGAGAAACGCCCTTTTCCGTAATTCAAAATAGGATGGTATGCTGACGAGGGTAGTTTTGGGATTACTTTCAGGTCATGAGCGTAGC
>RFMG01000048.1 GCA_009927835.1 Verrucomicrobiota bacterium
GAAAAGGCCTGTTTGAGTTCATCATCAGTGGCGGAGAACGGAAGGTTCCCCACATAGAGTCTGGTTTCCATTGTATTTATGTTTCCTTGCTGGCTACTGGCTGACGGCGTTGCTCGGCGTGAGCCCGAACAACGGGCCACAAGGTGGGTTGGAACCTACCGGACTGTATCTGTTTCCTCGCCTGAACTCGTATCATCTAACCTTGACCAAGCGAATATCGTAGTGACTCCTGCGGGGAATGCCAACTTCTTATTTTCATCTCTTTTGCTTGTGGAAATAGCTGATACAAAGTGGGAATGAACGAATGGCTGATGACAATTTTGTTGGGGGTGGTGGAGGGAGTGACCGAATTTCTGCCGATCTCCTCCACCGGGCATTTACTGCTAGTCGAGCATTTCTTTCAAGTGAAGCGGACGGAGCTTTTTAATGTGGGGATTCAATCGGGTGCGTTGTTAGCAGTTCTTTTGATTTATGCGCCGAGGTTGAGGGCGATGGTCATGGGTGAGATGGGGGGAGTGGGGAAACGTTATCTGATGAAATTGGGAGCGGCTTTTTTTTTGACGGCGGCGTTGGGATTGGTGGCGGCCAAGATGGGGTTGAAGCTTCCTGAGGACCCGGGAGTGATCGCTTGGACCTTGATGGTGGGGGGAGGGCTGATCCTTGGGGCGGAGGCTTGGCTGAAGCGTCATGAGGGGCATGAAAATCCAAGTTGGGCGGCAGCTTTGTTCATTGGGGCCTCGCAGATGCTGGCGGCGGTGTTTCCCGGAACTTCCCGTTCCGGGGTGACGATTTTGGCGGGGATGTTTGGAGGGTTGTCGAGGTCGGCGGCGGCGGACTTTTCTTTTCTGTTGGGAGTTCCCACTTTGCTGGCGGCGTGCGGGTTGAGTTTTTTCCGGCAACTGAAGACCACGGGCGTTCCCGATCAACACGAGTGGGTCCATCTGGGGTTAGGCTTTGCAGTTTCTGCGGTCACGGCTTACTTCGTGGTCCGCTGGTTGCTGGGGTATGTACGGACGAAAACTTTCAATCCGTTTGGGTGGTACCGGATTGGGTTGGGGGTGGTGTGGTTGGCTTTTGTCAAATAGACCACTGCCTCATGCCTTGGCCGATGGGGGATGCCCTCCTCCGCTGCGTCTCGGCAAGCTCGCTGAGCTTCGATGGGCTTGATCTGAGAGGGACTACTCTTTCATTCCTTGGCCGATAGGTG
>RFMG01000129.1 GCA_009927835.1 Verrucomicrobiota bacterium
TTTGCCGGCGGCGTCCGCTCTGTTTCCGACTCCGCGGCGTTTCACAGGAATGTCGGTGGCCTACAATATCGGGATGCTGGCGTTTGCCGGTCCTGTTCCCGGAGTGGCCGCATGGCTGCATGCGAGGTATGGAACTTTTGGGCCGACGGGGATGGTCCTAGCCATGGGAGTGCTGACTCTTTTGATTCTTGGAAAATATCCGGATAATGAGGATGGGAACTTTGCCAAGTAGCTTTCGGTAAGATGGATCCTAATTCAGGGGCAGAGAATGGTGTTTTTGAGCTCTGTGTTGCCCGCATAAAAGACCGCAATCTTTAACGGAACTTTTCCGGTGTTTTTTCCGTTATGGGGAGTGCCGATCACCTCTGCCAAGGTGTCGCCCGCCTTCAGCCTTTTGGTCCGCCCATCTTTGAGTTCCACCACGAGATCTCCCTCCAGGATGAGAGCAAAGCAGGGGACGGGATGCATGTGCCAACCAGTTTCGGTTCCTGGAGGAAGCGTGATGATTGCCCCCGTGACCTTCGCCGTTCCCTCAGGATAGCGGATCGGAGCCCCGTCCCAAGTTTGGGTGGCGGATAACGTTTCCTGAACCTGAACCCCGTCCCGTAACTCGGAGGGGAAGCCCGTTGAGTGGGTGAGGAGGAGTAAGGCTAGTATCGGAGTGAGATAGTTCATTCCCCGAAAGTAGGGAAATCGCATGGTGGGTCACCCTGTATTTGTCCCACCCCTAGTGACAGGATGTTTCGATGCAAATAGAGCCCATCAGACACGAACGATTGACAGCAGGGTGGCAGGGGGAAAGCTTTTCCAGATGAGCATGGGTCTTTTTTTTGCAGCCTTGGTCGGTCTTTTAGCCGGAGTGTTGGGAGCCTATGCCTATTTTTCGGGCAAGATCGGCAAGTTCACTGGGGAGATTGAGTCGGCTCGGAGAAAAGCCGAGGAGCAGGAGCAGGCCCGCATACAAGCGGAGTCGGAGAGCCGGGAAGCCCGGGAGGGAAGGGTGCGGGCGGAAGCCGAGCGCCAAGCGGCGGAGCGGAGTCTGGCGGAGGCCAGGAAGGAGAAGGAGGAGTTGGCGGTTCGTCTCCAGTCCGATTTTAGGGCAGTTGCCCAGCAGATGGTGACGGAGGGGACAAAACGGCTGGCCGAGGATAATCAGAGGCAGGTGGGGATTGAGTTGAGGCCGATTTTGGATCGGATGGAGGCTTTCCGGAAACGGGTGGATGAGGTGCACACGGCGGAAACCACCTTGCAGGGGGATTTAAGGAGGGAGCTGCAACAGATCCAGGCCATGAGCACCAAGTTGGGATCGGAAACCCATGCACTCACCAGTGCCCTGAAAAATGACTCGGGAGTCCGGGGTCGCTGGGGGGAGATGGTACTGGAAAAGACGCTGGAGATCTCAGGGCTGGAAAAGGGACGAGAATACCGGACGCAGGAGTCGGCCGATCGGAAGAGGATGGATGCGGTGATCTTTCTTCCGGAAAACCGGGCAATCGTCATCGACAGCAAGGTGCCTTTGGTGGATTACGATGCCTACTGCTCGGCAACGGAGCCGGCGGATCAGGAGAAGAGCCTCAAGGCCCACGGGGCGGCGGTGAAGCGGTTTATTGATGATCTTTCCGGGAAGGCCTATCCGGATCTGCTGGAAGGAAGGTCGCTGGATTTTACCGTCATGTTCATTCCGATTGAGCCGGCCTTCGGGGCGGCTCTGCGGGCGAATCCTGATCTGCTCGAGTATGCGTTCGATCAGCGGATTGTGCTGACGACTCCGAGCTCCCTGATGTCCACCCTGCGAACGATTGCCAATCTGTGGAAGATCGAGCGTCAAAATAAGAATGTCCAGGAGATCGCCCGGCTGGGGGGGAAGTTGCATGACGATTTGGCTAACTTCTGCGGGGATTTGACGGAAGTGGGGAAGGCCCTCGGGAAAGCCCACGAGGCGCACGAGTCGGCGGTGAAGAAACTTTCCGAAAAGAAGGGGAATATTTTGGGGACGGCGGAGAAGTTGCGGGAATTGGGAGCCAAGACGGAAAAAAAGCTGCCGACGATGCTGGGCGATGGGTCGGAGTAAGCTGAGACTAGTTTTTCCTCGGCTTGATGGTGACAAGGGCAAGGATACCGGCACAGGCCTGAATGGCGGCTAGGCCGAGCAGGGCCGCACCCATTCCGTGGTGGCTTTTCATCCAACGAAAAAGCTCCGGTGCAACCAGTCCGGCTAAATTTCCTACCGAGTTGATCCAGGCGATGCCGGCGGCGGCCGCAGTCCCGGAAAGGATGGCGGTGGGAACGGACCAAAAACAGGAAGTGGTGGACATGACCCCTGTGACCGCGATGGCTAAAGTGAGGAGTCGAGCCCAGCCGGAAAGACCTGGGAGTCCGCTGGCGGCAAAGGCGAAGGCGGCGGTGAGGGC
>RFMG01000268.1 GCA_009927835.1 Verrucomicrobiota bacterium
TTGTAGGTAGTTCCCTTTGCCGCAGTTAAGCCGGCGGTGTCAAAAGTTCCTCCCACAGTGGTCCAGTCGTTGCCGGCCAGAAAGGTAGGCTCAAACATAATTCTTTGGTACCCGGAGGTAACTTGATCTGGCTTGTCACCAGATGCCTGAATCTTGAGGATGACGACGGCTCCCGTGCTTGCCGGCATTCCGCGAGCTCGTATTTTGGCGGTCAGCGATATCTTGCTCAGGTCGCTTTGTCCAAAGCCACCAGATGAGTAGAGACTGTTGATTGTAGCCAAGGTTACATTTGCAGCCCAACCACCGTAGTAAGTACCTGCAGTAACAGCCGATGCGTTCGGGGTCAGTGCCAGGTAGCCACTTGTGGGGGCTGTGGGGAAGAGTCCGCTGTTGCTCGTTGTTGGAAAAATTGTAGATCCACCGTTCCCTGGTGACCCTGTGAGGGCTGTGGATCCCCATGCAGGATAACCTGTTGTCGTTGTATTAAAGTTTAAATCCAAGAGGGTGCTTGTGGCGGCCTCTAGACGAGTGAATGAAAATGAAAGAATCGCCAAGGCAGCACACAAGTAGCGCTGGGAACGTGGGGACAACACAGTTCTGTTTTATACTATAAGTTTATGAATTTGTCAATGTGACGCCTTACATTAAAAGAGACTAGCTTACAGATATTTGCATCGAATTGGGACCTTGTTGATTTCAGCGACGATAGGTATGTGCCAAGTGGGATAACGAAAGTGGTATCAGACCACAAAACGAGGCGTTCTAAAAGTGAATCAGCTGAATTTGTGGATGTAGAAGCCTGAACGAAGTTTTGGTTCAAACCAGGTGCTTTTGGGCGGCATGATCTGGTCGGCATCGGCCACAGCCAGGATTTGGGATAAGGAAACGGCCGGGAGACTGAAAGCGGCGGCTGCTTGGCCTGAGTTGACCTTTTCCTCCAAGACTTTGGTGCCATGAATTCCGCCTACGAAATCGAGACGGGCATCGGTCCTAGGATCCTTCACCTGTAAAACCGGACCGAGCAGGCGATCCTGAAGAGCAGAGGCGTCTAATTTGGCCACCGGATCAGATTTTGCGTCTGCTTTCCAAGACAGCTGGTGCCATTTGCCCTGAAAAAAGAGTCCGATCATTCCTGTTTTGTTAGGTGGTGCAGAGGGAGAAGGAGTGACTTGAAAAACTTTTTTCGCCTCTTCAAGAAATTTTTCAGGGGTGAAGGGGTCCAGCTTCAAGACGAGACGGTGATAAGGAAGAACCCGAAGCTCAGAAGCGGGAAAATAGACGGTGAGAATACCGAGCGGGCCTGGTTTCTCCTTGGCTAAACGAGCCGCCGCTGCCGCCCGATGATGTCCGTCGGCAATATAGGAGCGGGTGACCTGGGCAAAGAGTCGGACGATTTCGGACGGATCCGGGCAGCGCCAGACGGTGTGTTTCACCCCTCGTTCGTCGGTGACTTCCGCCAACGGCTTTTCCGTGGCTTCAATTTCGTCCATCTGTGCGGTGAGTTCGGGCAGGTCGGGATAGGCGGCAAGCACCGGCCCGGTGAGCGCCCCCAAATGCCGGATCAGGGTGACCCGGTCGTCCTCCTTGTCGGGCCGGGTAAATTCGTGTTTTCGCAGTTGACCCGAGGCGTAGTCGCCAAAATCGGCAAGAGCGGCAAAGCCCCGTTGCCGGTGTTTTCCCTCGATCATCCGGACGAGAAAAATGGCGGGCTTCTCCTCGGGAAGGAGGGCTTTTTCCTGAAGGAGACGGGCGAAGTTGGAGGCGGCGCGGACATAAACCTCAGGGGCGTTGAATTTGACCGAATCGGGAAATTCAAGGTCGGCCCGGTCGACACGCAGGAGGGTGAGAGGGTGGTTTTCGGCCAGCTTTCTGGACTCCTCGCGCGAAACGATGTCGTAGGGAACGCAGGTCACCTCGCTCGCCAGTGCGGAGTTGACGGACAAGGCGGGGATGGGGTGAATCTTTACCATGGGAGGTTTGACGGTAGCGGAGTTTGACGAGTTTTGTCGATTCGCCAGCACCGAGCATCAAGGTTGTCTTGGGATGGAGATGGTGGTTAATTGAACGATCGTGCGTTCGTTCCCGCTGCATCTCTTGGGCAAGTTTTTCGCGGTTTTGACGTTACTCTCCTTTTTTCTCCCTTGGGTGAGGTTTTCCCCCTCCGCGCTCAAGAAAAACACCCTGGAGCTGGTTCGCAGCCGTGAGGATGGCCCCAGCTTTTTCGAAAAGCTGGTTTGGATGCGGGGGGCGGAGTGGCCAGAGATGTGGGCGGATCCGGCCGACGGCTTTTCGGGATTTCAGCTGGCCTTCGGTGCGGCTTCCGGAACGCAACGGGCGAAAATGCAATCGGAGTTGGCCTCCATCGTGCTGGACAAAAGAGAGAATCGGCCCCTTCTAGGATGGCTTCTGCTGATCCCGGTTCTGGTGGGCATGGGTTGGCTTGGCCTCCTTTTGCGCAGGGGTCCTGCGATTGTGATGGCGCTCATTGCCGTCGGCCTGCTCGGAATGTACGGGGTTCTGAGATTAAAAATGGCGGAGGGTTACAGCGACCGGCTCATCGCTCAAATCCAGCTGGGTGTCGGGTGGTGGGGTGCTCTGTATGGGATGTTGGGGCTGGCTTTCGTCTGCCTGATCTTCCTCGGCAGGGTGCGCGGCAGGGGGGACGGGGATTAGGACGATTTTTTGGAGGGGTCTTTTTTGTCCCCCTCCTCGACGGCGTTCTTGACCTCTTTTTCGAACTCATCCTTGGCGCGGGAAAATTCGCCCAAACTGCGCCCGATGGAGCGGGCCAGCTCCGGAAGTTTTTTGGCCCCGAAGAGAAGAATAATCACGAGAACGATCCAGAACCATTCGGAGCCTTGAGGCAAACCGAGAGCCAGGGGAAGGGGAATCATCATCTCCTCATCCTAAGTTGAAACCGTAGGGTTGCAAGAAAGGGGTTGGCAGGCGGGTAGGGTGGAGGAGAGGCAGGGGTTCCGCTGCGCATCAAGAATCAGAGGTTTAACGCTTTGCGGGCGGCGTCAAGGGTGGGGGGAATGGGGCTGGGTGCGTGGGGGAAGAGGGAAAGCACGGTATCGGGATCCTTCAGACCGTGTCCCGTGAGAGTCATGGTGACGAGACTGTCTTTGGGAATCCAGCCTGCAGCGACGGCTTTCCGTAGTCCCGCAACGGGAGCGGCGCAGGCGGGTTCGACAAAAACTCCCTCGGTTTTTGCGAGGAGTTGATAGGCCTCGAGAATTTCCTGGTCGGTCACCTTGTCGATCCGGCCGTTCGACTCCTTGGCGGCTGCCATTGCACCAGGCCCGCTGGCGGGGTTTCCGATCCGAATCGCCGTCGCGATGGTCTGCGGATCCTTCACGACATGTCCGTCGACCAGCGGGGCTGCCCCGGAGGCCTGCCAACCGAACATCCGCGGGCGCGGCCCTTTCGGAATCGCCTCACAGAAACCCTTCCAGTAGGCGGTGATGTTTCCGGCGTTGCCGACGGGGAGAAAGTGAAAGTCGGGGGTTTTTCCGAGGGCCTCGAGAATTTCGAAGGAGGCTGTTTTCTGCCCCTCGATACGGACCGGGTTGATGGAGTTCACCACCTCCACCTCTTTCAGGTTGGACATTTGACGGATGAGGTTGAGGGCATCGTCGAAATTTCCGGAGATCGGAAGGAGCTTGGCGCCATGGATCAGGGCCTGGGTTAATTTTCCCAGCGCAATTTTGCCCGCCGGAATGATGACGGCGGAGGAGATGCCGGCCCGGGCGGCATAGGCGGAGGCTGAGGCGGAGGTGTTTCCCGTGCTGGCACAGATCACCAGTTTTGCCCCATTGGCGACGGCATGGGTCACCGCCATCGTCATCCCGCGATCCTTAAAGGAGGCGGTGGGGTTCATCCCCTCGTATTTCAACCGAAGGTCGAAATCTCCACCCAGAGCAGCCGTCAGGCGGGGGGCGGGAAGGAGAGGGGTGTTTCCCTCGCAAAGAGTGATGATTCGGGCTTTGGGCGGAAGGGGAAGACGGTCCCGAAAGGCGTGAATGATTCCGTTCCAGCTCATGTCAGATCCTCAACCCGCAGAATCATGGCGGGTTGGCGGGTGTTGGGTAATCTTTGAATCTGGGCAACGGCTTTTTGGAGAGAGGACAGGGAGCAGGGTTCCAAAAGAAAAACGAGGGGCACGGAGCCTGCCCCGTGGCCTTCCGGCTGGAGCACCGATGAAATTCCGATTTTTTCAGAGCCAAAGATTCCCGCAACCTGCGCGAGCACGCCGGGCCGATCCTCGACCTCAATCCGGACGTAAAAGCGCCCCACCGAATCACCGCTTGGGATCAGCCGTGCTTTTCGATCCACCTTGGGGAAAAGGGGGCCGGGGGATTGGTCGCGGACATTTTTGGCTGCCTCGGCCAGGTCGGCGAGGAGAGCGCTGGAGGTGGCGTCGGGACCGGCTCCTCGGCCTGTCAACTGAACCGGGCCGCAAAGGTTGCCGATCAGACCCACCGCGTTGAAGGCGCCGTGGACGGAGGCGAGCGGATGGTG
>RFMG01000107.1 GCA_009927835.1 Verrucomicrobiota bacterium
TGAATGAGTAGGCCTCAGCCCAGGAGCGTACCCCTCCGAATTGCCTTCCATACAAAAGGGGCGGAACGAAAAAACATCATAAGTTCACTTGTAAGATCTGGAGCGCACGTCTTGACCCCAATCCTACCCTCATCAACGGTGGTGGTGGCGGTTCTCACTATTCTTTTTCCATTGCAGAGCCACCCGCAGAGCGAGGTGGATGCTTCGACCTTGCAGGCTAAGATTCTGGTCGGATATCAGGCGTGGTTTACGACGCCAGGCCCCGGTCGCTCCGAACGCTGGATTCACTGGACACACCAGCACGATGTTCCCACCGGAGACCCCGGAAATCTGGCCGTCGAAATGTATCCCGATTTGCGCGAGTTCGAATCGGACGAATTGATCCCCACCCGCATGACGTTGGGACGCGAGCCCGCCCCGCTTTACACCGCCTCGCACCCCAAGACGGTGCAGCGCCATGCCCGCTGGATGCGGGAATACGGAATCGACGGCGCCTTTGTCCAACGGTTCCTGCGTAGCCACGCCGGCTCCGACCAGGATTATGCCAAACAACTCGACCGGGCGCTCTGGAATTTCCGCGAAGCCTGCGCGGCGGAAGGCCGTGTCTTCGCCGTGATGTATGACGTTTCCGGCATGCGGGAAACAGAGGATTGGAGGACTCTCCTGAAGAACGACTGGACCGCGCTAGTCGATACCGGCCTGACCAAGGGGGGCCGTTACCTCCATCACCAAGGCCGACCCGTGGTTGGTCTTTGGGGATTCGGATTCCGGGATCGGGTTCCGGAAAAACCTGCCCAAGCACTGGAAATGATCAACTGGTTCAAGGAAGCGGCGCCTGAACCATATCGTGCCTGCGTGCTGGGCGGCGTTCCCGGGCAATGGCGCACGCTGGACGGTGATTCACGCCAGGCGCCGGGATGGAGCAAGGTTTACCGGGCCTTCGATGTCGTTAGCCCATGGACGGTGGGTCGTTTCACCAGCCGCCAAGATGCCGATCAGTGGAACCAAAAACATACCCTGCCGGATCTGGCTTTGTTAAAAAAAACTGGGCAAGCCTACGCCGCGGTGGTTTGGCCCGGGTTCTCATGGAAAAACCTCAACGGAGGCTCGGCGAACCAGATTCCAAGGGAGGGAGGTCGGTTTTTTTGGAGACAGATCTACAATGCAAAGAAAGCCGGGGTCTCCACCCTCTACGTGGCCATGTTCGATGAGGTCGATGAAGCCACCGCCATCTACAAAGTGGCCGAAAACCGCACCCAGGTCCCCGATCAGGGCTTCTGGTTAACCCTGGACGCGGACGGACAAACTCTCCCCTCCGACTGGTATCTTCGTTTGGCTCGGGAGGCTGGCCGCATGCTTCGGAGAGAAACTGCCTTGGAGGCTGAACCTGATTTCCTTCGGCCTCCGAAAAAGGTGTCCGAGGCGCCCGCCACAACACCCCCCGATAAGGCACGCCAACAAGATCCGTAGGACTTTTT
>RFMG01000152.1 GCA_009927835.1 Verrucomicrobiota bacterium
TGCCCTCGGCCTCGCCGCCCCCGTCGCCACAGCATGCGGACTCTCCCGTGCCGCCCGACTCGGCGTCCTCATCCGAGACCCCACCTCTCTCGAAAAACTCTCGAAGGTCAGACTCCTCGTCGTCGACAAAACCGGAACCCTCACCGAAGGCAACCCAGCCATCACCCAAATCACCACCGCCGAAGGAATCTCCCAAACTTCAGCTCTGATCCTCGCCGCCTCCCTCGCCTCCTCCAGCCTTCACCCCTTTTCGAGGGCTATCCTTCGGGCCGCTCAAGCCCGATCCCTCTCTTTTCCAAAAATTACCGATCTGCAGGAGATACCAGGTCAAGGCCTCACCGGACAAACACTGGATGGAAAAAGAGTGGCTTTAGGAAACAGTGAATTTTTGGAAAAGCACCTGGTTGCGCCCGAGAAAACCCTCCGAATCTCCCCCCCCAAGGAGTTTGGAGCGAAGAAGGGCCCGCCAAGTCATCCGTATCTCTCGCTCTGAACGGTCAACTCGTGGCTGTTTTTTTCATGGCCGACCCCATCCGTTCCACCACTCCTGCCGCGATCCATTCCCTGAAAAATCTCGGTATCGATATTGAACTTCTCACTGGCGATCAGCCCGAACCCGCCCAAGCCGTCGCCGCCCAACTCGGGATCACCCGGGTTCAGGCAGGAGTGAAACCCGACGGCAAAGCCGCCCGCGTCTCCTCTTTGATCGGAACGGTTCCCGGACTCGTCGCAATGGCAGGCGACGGCACCAACGACGCTCCCGCCCTCGCCTCCGCTGATCTTGGCATTTCCCTCGGAAGCGGAACCGATGCCGCCAAGGAAGCCGCCGCCGTCGTGGTGTTGAAAGGAGACATCGCTGGCATTGCCCGCGCGTTTCTCATGGGCCGAGCCACCGTCCGGGTCATTCGCCAGAATCTTTTTCTGGCCTTCGCCTACAACACTCTGGCCCTTCCCGCCGCTGCCGGCCTTTTCATCTCCTCGGCCGGTTGGGCCCTCAATCCAATATGGGCGGCTGGCTCGATGGCCATTTCTAGCCTTCTCCTAACAGGAAATGCACTTCGCCTTCTGCGCTTCAGTCCGAAAAACAACCATTAAAAATAAGCTCTTCCGTAGGCTCCGAATCGATCTATCGGTAGTCGATCTCGGAGAGTTTTCTTGCGAATTTTTGACTCAACCCGGGCAGACGCGAAATCACCCCCAAAATCATATTTCTCAAAACCCGTTGCCATGGCTGGGATAGACCGATCGCCAATGTCATCCGATGCGTCAAACTTATCACCTCCTTCGCGATTCGATGCCGAGACTTCGACCACTCCCTGAGTCCCGCCTCGTCTCCTGTCAGTGCAGCCCTCCGCAGGGGTTTCGCCAACGACACTGCATCCTGAATCCCCGTGTTCATCCCCTGCCCACCCGCGGGACTATGAACATGCGCCGCATCCCCGCACAGCAGGACCCGACCCAGGAAATTACTCGACGCCACCCGGTGCTGGAGATGAAAGGGGGAAGTCCAAAACATTTCCGTAATTCGTTTGGCTCCGCTGGGACCCCTTCTGTCGACCAGAGACTGAAAAAAAGGAAGCGACAAATCCTGAGGGGCTTGGGCGACCGTTGCCACAATCCGAAAATGATCCCCAGGCAAGGGGGCCACCAACATCATTCCCTCCGGGGAGAGAAATAAGGACGCCTCGTCCCGGCGTAGGGGCCACACCATCTTCACATCCGCCAAAATAAAGTCCTGCTCATAAGGCTCCCCCTCAAAACCAATTCCCGCCCTCTGCCTCACCGAACTCCGTCCCCCATCACACCCCACCAGCCAGCGAGCATGAATCCAGTGCTCCTCCGTGCCCCTCCGCACCAAAGCCTTGACCCCCTCTCGCTCCATCTTCACATCGGTCAGCTCGACTCCACGTATCACCTCCCCTCCCAACTCCCTCAGCCTTGCCATCAAAATACGCTCCGTATCCTGTTGGGGAATCATCAGGGCGAACGGATACGCGGTCGGAAGGGGTGAAAAATCCATCTGCAAAAGGACTTTGCTGCCCTCCCTCAGCCGAAATTTCTCCATGCGGAGACCCTCCTGTAACAACGTTGGAACCACACCGATAGCCTCCAGCACCTCCAGGGTCCTCGGATGAATCACCGCAGCCCGTGAACTGTTTAATCCCTCAAGATGCTTGTCAAAGTGAAGCGGCTTCAATCCCAACTCACGCAACGCACAGGCGAGGGCAAGGCCGGTGGGCCCCGCTCCGATGATCAAAATCTCCGTTTCGCCGGGCCAGCTTTGCATCCCTTGGAGACTCAATCCGTGCCACCCAGCCTCAACGCATCAAAAGGAGTTCGGGCAAAATACGATCAATAAAATCGAAAAATCAGTACGTCCAACCAAACAGCTTCCAACCATCATTTGGCCGGCTCGAGCCGTCGGGCGAATCCATCATGTTATTGCTGTAGGTGGGTGCCGTGCCCCGCTCCTGAATCACCTGCTGGTACACGGGCTTGTTCGGGCTGGCGGGATTTACCGAGTCCCAACCCTTGTTCGCCATCACCACAAACATGCCAACGTCAGGACTGTTATCTTCGGGTTGGATTCTGCTCCTTGCCTGCTCCTCCTCCGGATTGGCCACCGAGCTCTGCACCTTCTCCTTGTCGTCCGATTTTGTGTTGTCGGTACCCCCGGATTTCACCGTCCGCGCATCCGCCAGAGGACTCTTCTTGGCGGGCACCGGTTTTACCGCCCCGCCAGCTGTCGGGTCGTTCGTCTGGGCATAGTTCACGCCCGAGAAAAGCACGCTCCAAACCAAAAAAAGCCGGATCCGTCTCATACGCCCTAGAATAACGACCGTTTTTTATGGGTCAAACCAAGCCCATCGGCTTCCCTCGACAATCGAGCCCCGGTTGGCACGCTTTTTTTGTGCGAATCCTGGCTCTCGACCCATCCCTGCGGGCCACAGGATATGCCATCCTCGAAGGCACCGCCGAAAAACCGATCGTCGTGGCCTCCGGCACCATCAAAAACCCCGCCGCCCGCCCCTCCCACGAATGCCTGATCGAGATTCACGACCGTCTGCACGGCCTCATTCAACAACATGCTCCCCTGGCCCTCGCCATCGAACTCATCATCTACGTCCAAAACACCCGCACCGCCGTCATCCTCGGTGCCGCCCGGGGAGCCGCCCTTCTCGCCGCCGCCCGGGGCGGGCTGACCATCCATGAGTATCCCCCCAAGCTGGTCAAAAAATCCGCCACCGGCAAAGGGGCCGCCAAAAAAGAGCAGGTCGCTTTCATGACCCGGGCCCTGTTCGGACTTCGCCATAATCCCGCCCCCGACGAGGCCGACGCCCTTGCCGTGGGCCTGACCCATCTGCGTCGTGCAGCCTTTTCCTCCCGCATGATTCCGGCAATCTCCTGAAATGATTGCATTCCTCGAAGGCACCCTCGCGGAAGCATGGCCCACCCGGGCGGTCATCCAGTGCCAGGGAATCGGATACGAACTCCTCATCCCCGTCACCACGTTCGACCACCTTCCAAAAATTGGGGAAAAAATCCGCCTCCTTACCCATCTCGTGGTACGGGAGGACGCCCATACCCTCTACGGCTTCTTTTCCTCGGGCGAGCGCGATCTCTTCCGCCTCCTTCTTCATCACGTCTCGGGGGTCGGCCCCAAAACCGCCCTCTCCATCCTTGCGGGCAGCACCCCGCAAGCCGTCCGGGATGCCGTGGCCACGGGCGACACCACCACCCTGGCCAAACTGAAGGGGCTCGGGAAAAAGACGGCAGAGCGGATCGTCCTCGAGCTCCGCGACAAACTCCCGGCTCTCGACTCCCTGGCCGGCGGAGCTCCCTCCGAACGCGGCTCGGCCCATCCCCCGATGTCGGGCAACTCGCAAGACGCCCTCCTCGCCCTCCTTGCCCTGGGATATAAATCGGCTGAGGCGCAAAAAGCCCTCCAAGGACTCGATTCCTCCCTTCCCTCCGGCGATCTCGTCAGGGAAGCCCTTCGCCGCCTCGGTTGAGGTCAGACAGGCGGTTCTTGGAAACCGCACGCCTGCAGCCCAAAAAATCCAAAACCAAAAAAACCCACCACCCCATCTAAACTGCTCGACTTCAGCGACCCTCCTCGATAGGTTTTCGCATTCAACTTCAAACAAAGTAAGGAACAATGACTATGCCACTCGACACCGCTGAACGCACCCAACTTCTCACCCCATCGGCAACCTTGGCGATCGACGCACGCGCAAAAAGCATGAAGGCGGAGGGCCTCGATGTGGTCGGTTTCGGGGCCGGCGAACCTGATTTCGACACCCCGGAACATATTAAAGCCGCCGCCATGGGCTCTTTGGATGCCGGCTTCACGAAATACACTCCCTCCTCCGGAATTCCCGAGCTTCGCACCGCCATCTCGGAAAAGCTGAAAGCGGACAACAACCTCTCGTACGAGGCCTCCCAGATCATCGTGAGTTGCGGAGCCAAGCACGCCTGCTTCAACGCCATCTTGGCGACGGTGAACCCCGGGGATGAGGTCCTTATTCCCGCCCCCTATTGGCTCAGCTACCCGGAGATGGTCCGCATCGCCGGCGGCGAACCCGTGATGGTTCCCACCAAGGCGGAAAACAGCTACAAACTCACACCCGAACTTTTCAGGGAGTACATGAGCCCGATGACGAAAATGGTCATCATCAACTCCCCCGGAAATCCCACCGGCTCGGTCTACTCCGAAAATGAGCTCGCCGCACTGGCCGAGGTTGCCCTGGAGGAGGAGATCTACATCTTGTCGGACGAAATTTACGAAAAGCTG
>RFMG01000099.1 GCA_009927835.1 Verrucomicrobiota bacterium
CGGGCCCCACGTTGAGGAGGAAGTTGCCACCCTTGCTGGAGATGTCGGACAGATAGCGGAGGATTTGGCGGACGCTGACCCAGTGGTTGTCGTTTTTCTTGTAACCCCAGGTGTCGTTCATCGTCATGCAGACTTCGAAGACTTGTCCGGGATAGCCGCGGGGTGGAATGCGTCGTTCGGGGGTTTTTGTGTCGCCGAGAAAGCAGTCCTGCAGGCCAAGTCGGTTGTTGCTGATGATTTTTGGCGAGAGGGAGAGAAGATCGACGAACTTCTGGGATCGTTCCCGGGTCATGTTGGCCGGGGTGTCCCACCAGATGACATCGGGATGATATTGTAAAAGGATTTCCTTGGTTTGGGGGAGAGCCGTTTTGGCGAGATACTCGTCGAAATCGCCTTTTTGAGCCGGGTCCCAAGGCTCGTTGTTTTTGCTGTTCTTGTATTTCCAATAGCCGCCACCCGGATTGATCCAGTCCTGGGCCTGCGAGTAGTAGAGACCGAATTTCAGTCCAGCGGCGCGGACGGCTTCGGCCAGCGGTGCGATCAGATCGCGTTTCGCTCCTGACGCCTTGACCGCGTTCCAGTCGCTGGCGGCGGAATCGTAAAGGGCAAAGCCGTCATGATGTTTCGACGTGATGACCACATATTTCATCCCGGCCTCCTTGGCTAGATCGGCCCAGGCTTTGGGATCGTAGTCGGAAGCGGTGAAATCCTTGGCGAAGGCTTTGTATTCAGAGACGGGGATAGTGGCGTGGTGCATGATCCATTCCCCGTAACCTTCGACTGGCTTGCCGTGATACTCCCCGGCGGGGACGGCGTAGACGCCCCAGTGGATAAACATGCCGAAACGAGCCTCCTGAAACCATTTGAGTCTCTCCGCCTTTTGTTCTGGGGTTTCGCGGGGGAGCCGTTCGATGGGTGGGAGGGAGTTGGTCGTGCCGATTTCTGCGATTGTCTTGGCCGAGGAGGTCGGTTTATCGCAAGCGGATAGGAAGAATCCCAAACCGATCAGGGAAGCGACCACCGAAAGCTTGAACCAACGCATGAAAGGAAACTATTTGGGATCGACGACGTTAAAGAAGAGCGCCTTCTCGTTGTATCCGATATCCTGCTTTGGATTTCCGTAAACAACGGATTGGGAGAAGTAGTTCTCCGTTGCCTTGGAGTTACCCCCAAGCATTCCGTCTTCGCGGTTTTCCGTGCAGACGTTGTTGAAGAAGAAGTTTCCGTGGGCAGTTTTATCGTCCGCCCGGGCGCCGAGTCCGATCCCCCGCCGGTTGCCAGAGCAGTGGTTAGCGGAGATAAGGTTGGGCCCAGTGTTGCCTTTGAC
>RFMG01000274.1 GCA_009927835.1 Verrucomicrobiota bacterium
GGGAGATCCGAACTGGGGAAGAATCATGGGGGCGATTGGTGCATCGGGGGCAAGATTGAGGGAGGAGCTGGTGGATATTCATTATGACGGGGTGGCGGCGGTCCGGGGCGGGGTGGCGACGGCGACGCCTGTGGGCAGGTTGAAGGCGGCGGCGCGGAGATCGCGGGTGGCGATCCAGGTGAATCTGAATCTTGGCAAGGGGGAGTATCGGATGCTGACGACCGATCTTTCGGAAAAGTACGTGCGGATCAATCTCGGGGAGTAACGATGGCGGGGGCTTGTTTCTGTAGCACATTCTGACTACATTCGTACATGGCCTTAAAAGAGACCTTTGTGCGGGCTCGCGTCGATGAGCGCCTGAAGCGGGACACGGAGCGGATTCTCGGCCATCTTGGCCTGACGACCACCGAGGCGATTCGGATCTTCCTGCATCAAGTCCGTCGAACCCGGGGTCTTCCTTTCGCCGTGCGTTTGCGGGAGGACAACAGCGACCTGTTACGTTCCTCCTCCCAGCGCCAGGCCGCGCTGGATGCGGTGTATGACGACTGAGCCCGGGCAGGTGTACCTCGTCGACCTGGGTCTGGCTGCCAAGATACGGCCGATGGTGGTGGTGAGCCGAAAAGATGCAAACGCACCCCGGGCCTTGGCTGTTTGTGCGCCGATGACCACCGCATCCCGAGGGAGCCGGTATGAGATTCCCGTGGGGCGGCCAGGGTTTTTGCGTGAGCAAAGTTTCGTGAACCTGCAGGGTCTGCAGTCGATCCAGTATCATGAGCTCAAAAGAATGATTGGGCGTCTCCCGGACAAGGAAATGCAGGAAGTGCGTCGAGGTTTGGAGTGGGTGTTTGGCCTAGCTGGTGCAAAAGCATGAGCCGACGGGGAGGAGTGATCGTGGTGAAGTATGGGGGGAGCGCCATGGAGGATCCCACCAAGGTGTCGGAAATTTTGCAGGAGATTGCCGGTCTGGCGAAGGAGGGTTTTCCCGTGGTCTTGGTCACGGGGGAGGAAAAGAGATCAGTGGGGAGATGGATCGGAAGGGGTTGAAAGCGGTCTTTGCCCAAGGGTTCCGGGTGACGGATGA
>RFMG01000191.1 GCA_009927835.1 Verrucomicrobiota bacterium
GGGGAAGTTTTATGTGTGGACCAGGAAAGAGGTAATGGAGTTGGCGGAGGAAGGGGAGATGAGGTTGGCGGAGGAAGTTTGGGGGGTGACGGAAGCGGGGAATTTCGTCGATCCGCATCATCCGATTCCGGGGTGGAATGTTTTGGCCCAGAGGAGGTTACCGAGTGAAGAGGAGGGTAGGGTTTTGGAGGGGTTGCGAGAAAAGCTGGAGAAAAGAAGAGAGGGGAGAGTGCGACCTGGGAAAGACGATAAGGTATTGGCCTCTTGGAATACTTTGGCGATTTCCGGATATGCGAAGGCAGCGAGATGGGGCGGAGGATCTCATTATGCAAAAAGGGCAGAGGAAATATGGGGTTTCTTGGAAAAGAATCTTTTGCGCAAGGACGGGACACCGACCCACCGCTGGCGAAATGGGAAAAAAGATAGTGCCCATCTGCTGGAGGATTATGCGGGGGTATTGCAGGCGTTGATCGATCTGCATCAGGTGACATTGAAAGTGGAATACCTGAGGCGAGCCGTGGATCTGGCGGGAAAGATGTTGGATAAGTTTGAGGACAAGAGCGGGGGTGGGTTGTGGGCGAGTGCGGACGAGACCCTGATGGCTAGAATGAAGGATGATTATGATGGGGCGGAGCCAAGTGGGAATGCGGTCGCGGCGTTGGCTTTGACAGAGTTGGGGAGATTGACGGATCAGCCGAAGTGGGGTGAAGCGGCGAAGCGGATATTGGACTGGTTGGCGGAGAGAATGAGGAGGTTGCCGCAGGCTGTGCCTCATGGGTTGTTGGCCTTGCAGCGGGTGAGTGAGCCGCAGGCGAGGTTGGTTTTGGCGGGAGGGGAGCGTGAAAAATTTATGGAGGTGGTGGGAGAAGTGTATCGACCGGATCTTTTGATTACGGGAGCGGAGGAGGATCATCCAAGTGAATTTGTTCGGGAATTAGCCAGGAAAACAAAAGCTGGGACAGCTTATCTCTGTGAAGGGGAAAAGTGCAGGTTGCCTGTTAAAACGCCAGTGCAACTGCTAAGTCTACTTAGGGACCTCTGACCCCACATTTCAAAATTGCCCCTGTAAAATATTGATCTACAGCTACTTGCAAGACCTCTGACCCCACACAAGTGATTCATAATCAGGCAGTTAGAAGGGTGTTTTTTGATGGTACAAGGGGTTGAAAAATCAGCGGGCGGTGCGAAAGCCGATAAATGGGTATCCAGCGGGGGTGGGGGCAGTGCGTGTGGCTTTTAAATTGGAGACGGGAAAGGTGTCTTGAAAGTTGCCGCCAATAAATGATGGTGTGTTGGGATTCGGGGAGGCAATCCATTCGCTCAAATTGCCTCCCAAGTCGAGGTGGTGAAAAGGCCCGATATCAGCAGGATTCGCTTCTGCGGGGAGCATGTGGGTGTAGGTCTCGAGCGCAATATTTTTTGGGATGTTGGTGCCCAGGTTGATGCCGAAAGCTTTCGGATCGGATCCCCATGGATACGTGCGCATTTCATCCCCAGCGGCGGCGCGGAGCCATTCGGCCCTGGAAGGAAGCCTGCGTTTTTTCCACTTCGCATAGGCGTAGGCGCTTGGGTAATCAACGGAAAATACCGGGGTGTCCCTGGTGATGCGAACTTGGCTGTTGTATTTGTCGCCTTTCCGGGCACGAGTGAGGATGTCTTTCCAACCGACGGGTTCGAGATCAGAAAGAGTGGATTTGCCGGAAGCGGTGGACGGAGGAAGAAAAGTTTTCCAGTTTGGCTCTGAACCCATGGCGGCAAGGAATTTCTCGTACTGACCGATGGTGACTTCGTGTCGATCGAGATGAAAGGCGGCCACGCTGTTCGTGGAGTCGGGAAGTGTGAGACGACCCGATGGTACAAGAATTTCCTCATCCCCCAACTTTGCCGGGAGATCAAGAAAGAGACGGTCATAAACAATCCAAGTGGCGACGGCAGAAAAAAGAAGGGCGGCCACAGAGCCGATGGCGATCGCCCAACGGCGAATCGCCCGTGCCCGAATCATTTTTTTTGCAGCCTCAATTTCCTCACTTCGAACATGAACCTCCTGGACTTCTGCGAGTTGACGCTCGAAATCGCGGGCACGACGCAGGAGGTCAAAGGCGGAGGTTCCAGGATCACGTAAAATCTGCAGGAGTTGGGCGGCACTTGCGCTTTGCGGCATCCGGGGCTCAAGAAGGGAGGCAAGCTGGGAGGTGTTTTCGAAAAGGGAGGCTTCCGGCGCACCCGGTGCGATGGCGGGATTTCGTAGCCGGGGCGTACCGGAGGGCGAGAGGGTGTAGTCGTAGGGCCCGAGGAGTCGGATCGGGATGGATGAGGATTCCATTTCGGAAAGCACGGATGCAAGGCAGGTTACGAGACGTGCACCGGCGATCAGCTCGATGGAGGAGTTTTGATTTTCCAGGTGAAGGAGGGAGGGGTGAACGACAGGTTCCAAGGCGACAAAGATTCGGTCGCCCGACGGAACGGATTCATACAGGGAGTAAACGGAAGGATGATTGAGTCGGGCATAGTTTCGGATGGTTTTTGAGAACAAGGGGGAGCCAACGGGAGGAATCAGGAGCTGGACCTGTCGTTCGAGTTGTTGGTGTTTGGCCCAGTAAAGTCGGCCCAAGGGGTGGGGACCAGCGGGAGAAAGAAGGGTGTAGGGTCCGAACGTTCGACCCGTAAAGTTTTCCATCAACTCCGCCATGGCGAGTGGAAGATGATCATCGGCCTTGAGCCACGGGATAGGAAATCCGGGGGGGAGAGAGTGAGTGAGATCATACCGACTCATGATGCCGACCGGTATTTCGGGATAACTCTCGGCGAGGAGAGGCAGAGAGCGTGAATGGTCGGTTTCCGACCAGAAGACATCGGTCAGGAGCAGGGAGGCGTGTAGGCCCGAAGCGAGGGTGGCGGTGAGTTTGGAAAAATCCCCTAGGATCTCTATCTCGGCGGAAGGAAAAAAATCCTTGAGAAAGGCGGTGAGATGGTTGGCTGCTTCGGGATCCTCTTGGGCCAAAAGAATCGTGGGCACGGAGGGGATTGTGCTTGGGATCGGGCCTGGACGGAAGGGGGGATTTGCCTCTATTCCGAGGACTCTAACGGCGGTGGGTGGTGGTTTTTGATGTGAGCGCGATACGATGGACCGAGTAGGCGGCCCCGAAGCCGTTATCGATATTGACGACGGTGATTCCCGGAGCGCAAGAGTTGAGCATTCCGAGAAGCGCCGTGATTCCCTTCAGGTGGGCCCCGTACCCAACGGATGTTGGGACGGCAATGAGGGGGGAGCGGATCAGCCCACCCAGAACACTGGGTAGGGCGGCCTCCATACCGGCGACAACAATCAAGGCATGATAGTTGCGGAGGGAATGGATATGCCCCAGGGTCCTGTGAAGGCCTGCAACGCCGATGTCGTAGAATCGGGCAGGGCGATGCCCGAGAAATTCCAAGGTGACGTAGGCCTCCTCCGCGACAGGGTGGTCGGAGGTTCCTGCGGCACAGATAGCGACACTGAGCGAGGGTTGGGAAAAGTTGACTCGTTGGGGGGACAAGAGGGTGAAGGTTCGGGCTGGGGAATGATATTTTCCCTTGGGGAAAAGTCGGCAAAGTTGCCGGGCTTTTGCAGGGTCGATCCGTGTGGCCAGGACGGATTGCCGGACTGAACGGAGCCGGCGGATGATGGCTGAGATTTGGGGGACGGTTTTGCCAGCTCCGTAGATGATTTCCGGGGCCCCAAGGCGATGTTGGCGCGATAAATCAAGGTGGGCAAAGGCCCGGGGCAAGATGGAGCGTGAGGGGCGGCGTCGCGCCATGAATATTAGGCCAATGCTGCCAGGAGGCGTGGAAGAAGATCGGGGATGGCGATACGCTCCTGTTTCATCGAGTCACGATGACGGAGGGTGACGGTGTCTTTTTGGCCTGCAAGAGGGCCTTCTTTTGCACCCTCGAGGGTTTCGAAGTCGATCGTGATGCCAAAGGGGGTGCCAACCTCGTCCTGGCGGCGATAACGCCGACCAATGGCTCCTGACTCATCATAGAAAACGGCGAAGTGCTGGCGGAGTTGCTGGGTCAAGGTGCGGGCCCTCTCGACAAGCTCGGGTTTGTTTTTCAGAAGGGGGAAGATTCCCGCCTTCAGGGGTGCCATTCTTGGGTGGAAGCGGAGGACTACACGGGTTTCCTTGCCCCCTTTTTCATCAGCGACCTCCTCCTCGTCATAAGCTTCACAGAGAAGGGCGAGGGTGGTGCGATCCACTCCGGCACTCGGTTCCACAACGTGAGGGATGAATTTCTCCCGGGTTTCCTCATCAAAATACTCGAGCGGTTTGCCGCTGGCTTCCTGGTGTTGCTTGAGGTCGTAGTCGGTGCGGTAGGCGATGCCCTCGAGCTCCTCCGTGCCGAACGGAAAGGCATAGAGAAGGTCGTAGGTGCCTTGGGAGTAGAAGGCGCGGTCTTTTTCCGGGACATCGAGGATGGTGATTTTGCTCCGGGGGATGCCGATGGATTCGTACCAGGCAAGGCGGTCGGTCAGCCACTGATCGAGCCATTTCTTCCCTTCTGCCGGGGGGACGAAGAATTCAACCTCCATCTGCTCGAATTCACGGGATCGGAAGGTGAAGTTGCGGGGGTTGATTTCATTGCGGAACGCCTTGCCGATCTGGGCGATTCCGAACGGGAGTTTTTTTCTGGAGACCTCGAGGATATTTTTGAATTGCACAAACATCGCTTGGGCCGTTTCGGGTCGGAGGTAGGTCAGATTTCGCTCGTCCTCGACGGGCCCGACGTACGTTTTGAACATCAGGTTGAATTGGCGGGGCTCGGTGAGTTCGCCGCCGCAGGCGTTGACCCTCTTGCTGGGTTTTTGGGGACAGGGGGTGGAGGAGACCTGATCGGCGCGGAAGCGGCCTTTGCACGTTTTGCAATCGACCATGGGGTCGGTGAAGGTGGCTTCGTGGCCGCTGGCCTTCCATACGGAGCGGCTCATCAGGATGGCACCGTCCATCCCGACGATATCGTCACGCTGCTGGGTCATGGCTTTCCACCAGTTGTCTTTCAGGTTCCGTTTCAGGGAGACCCCGAGGGGACCGTAGTCCCAGGCACCGTTCAGGCCCCCGTAGATTTCGGAAGAAGGAAAGATAAATCCCCTGCGTTTGCAGAGGGCCACGATTTTTTCCATTCGGTTATCAGACATAAGGTAAT
The DNA here is from genome assembly GCA_009927835.1 of Verrucomicrobiota bacterium. Classification (GTDB taxonomy): domain Bacteria; phylum Verrucomicrobiota; class Verrucomicrobiia; order Methylacidiphilales; family Verrucolacustridaceae; genus Verrucolacustris. The sequence continues at coordinate 5,179 of RFMG01000191.1, forward strand.
TTTTGGATTCTAGAGTTGAAAATCCTAGCGATGATCGAAAAAGATGAACACCCCAATTTTGCGCGGGATTCGGGGACGGGTGCGACCTCCCGACGACGGGTTCGGCACGGCGGTGGCTGCAGCGCGCGGGGGGGATGTTGGCTGTGTTGTTTGTGTTGGTGGCCTTGTGGGGTCGTCTGGTGGGGGTGCCGCGCGGGGTAAAGGATCTTTTGTTGCGAGAGTTTGCCTTGCGAGGTTTGCATGTGGATATGGGCAAGGTGACGATGGATCCCTGGGGCGGGCTGGTGGCGAGGGATCTGGTGGTCTATCGGGATGGACGTAGAAAAATCGAGCAGTTGCGCCTAGGTCGGGTGGAGTTGAATTTGAACTGGCTGGGGTGGAGGGAGGGGGAACCGATCGTCGCGGGTGCGCAATTGCGGGATGCGGATGTGGCCTGGCCTTTGGGGGAGGGTGTGGAGATGACGGCTCGAAGGGTGGAGGCGGTGATGGAGTTTCGGCCGAACGAGATCCGGTTGAAGCGTGGGCGAGGGCAGATTTTGGGTTTTGATTTGAACCTGCAGGGGCGGGTGGGTTTGGGGGCAGGGCGTGAGGTGGCCCCGCCCAACGAACTTTTTCCAACGATATGGAGGGATGTGGAAAAAGAGCTGAAAAATCTGGGGGGTCCCGCACCGCGGATTCAGGTGGATTTTGATGTGGAGGTGGATCAGATGGAGAATGGGAAAGCGGAGATTCTGGTTTCGGGGCAAGGGAATGTGTGGCGGGGGGTGGAGTTCAGGCAAATCGATGTCAGGGCAACGGTCGGGGATGGAGGGTTGCGGTTGGATCAGTTTCAGATTGGTTTGGGAAAAGGGGGAATCGGAGCGAACGGCTGGGCGAACTTCAACCAAGGTCGGGGAGAGATCGAGTATCATTCGGATGCGGATTTGGCGCAATTTGCGCCAGCTGGGGGTGAAATGACGCTCGGGTTGCGGGAGTGGAGAAGCGTCCAGCCGCCCGAGCTTTGGGGACAGGTGGAGTTCGGATGGAAAGAGAACCGGGATTTCCTATGGTTGGGTCGTCTGCGGGTGGGGGAGTTTCAATCGGGCAAGAGTTCGTATCGCAGTTTGTTTTTCCCCTGGGTGACGAACGGGAAAAAGTGGATGGTGCAGGGGGCGAAAATCGAGGGAAGGGAGGGAGGTTTGGATTTCCAGCTCAGTTTTGATGGAAAAGCGGATTTGAGGGGGAATGTGCGAAGTGATCTGGATTTGGGAGGCTTGGTCCCTTGGCTGGGGCCAAAGTCGCTCCCTTTTTGGAAAAGTCTGGAGATGCCGACCCCCCCAAAAATCACCGCACAGATCTCCGGAGCGGGATGGAGGCCCGAGCTGATTCGGGTGGAGGGAAAGGTGGAGGGGCAGAATTTGTCCTACAAGGGGGTCAAGATGGATGAGCTTACGGGGAAGGTGGTTTGGTCCGGCGGCGAGTTGGCGGTGAAGGATCTGAAGGTAAAATCGTCGGGCGGGGAGGGCACGGGAGATCTTGTCTACGGGTTTCAACCGGAAAAGGTGAAGTTCTTGGGAGTGCGGTCGACTCTTCCGATCCGGGAGTTTTCGACCGTATTTGGGGAGAAGTTCCGCAAGACCATGCTTCCGTATGAATTTCACGGAAGACCGACAGTGCTTTTGGAAGGGGAGGCGGATCTGGAGGAAAAGGGGCGTTCCAATGTGAAGTCAACGATTTTGGCACCGGAGGGAATGAGATATGGGGTGGCGGGGCGGCCGTTGGAATTCACCGAAATGGACATGTCGGTGGAGGTGCTGGGAAGAAAGGTGATTGTGCAGACCCAGAGGGAGCGTCCGGCTCGGGTGCTGGGTGGTCAGGTGGAGGTGCGGGTCGAGGTGGATGGCCAGGAAAAGAGGCAGATCACGGAGATACGAAAAATCAAGGGGGTGGATTTTGCCCAACTGGTCAAAACCTACTTCGGTTTTGAGGGGTATAAGGGAAAATTCGGCGGACAAATGGAACTGCACGGACCGGCGGGAAGTTGGCGGGAGTGGAACGGTTCCGGGCGATTGTTGGTGGACGAGGGGGTTTTGCCCGGGATGGGGGCGTTTGCATCGGCGATGAACGCACCCGCGGAGTGGGTGGGGTTGACGGATCAAAATGCGGACATGGAATTTGAATTGGCGAAGGGAAAGTTGGATGTGAAGAAGTTGAACATCGAATCGACCCTGGTGGTGACCACGGGGCAGGGGGTTTACGACATGGTGGAGGACAAGTTGGAGGATTTTGTGATGAGGCAAAATCTCCGCGGGCCGGCGGGGGTTCCTTTTTTTCTGGTAAGCCAAATGTTTCAGTACGAGGGAAGCGGGTCCCTCAAGAACCCAGTTTGGAAATTGCGGGGCACGGAGGAAAAGTGAGGAGGGGTGAGGGGGTAACCCGTTGGGGGTTGCACACCTCCGTTGCGGGGGGGTGGGTCGAAATGTTGGCCAGGGCCGCGCGAATGGGGGAGACCGCCGCGCAGGTTTTCGTGAAGAGCAATCGCCGATGGGAGATGCCGGCATTGTCGGAGGAGGAGAGGGAAATCTTTCGCAAGGGAAAAAAAGCGCAGGATTTGTGGGTCTGTTCCCATGCGGGATATCTGATCAATGTGGCCGGGGGCAGAGAGATTCGCAAAAAATCGATCGCTGCCCTGGCAGAGGAGATCGTTCGTGCGGAGGAGTTGGGGTTGGAGGGGGTGGTGGTTCACTGCGGAAGCCGAGGGGAGGGAGAGGCCCGGGTGGCACGGAAACAAGCGGTCGAGGGGTTTCGGATCGCACTCGAGCGGTCGAAAACCCGGAGAGTGAGGTTGGCGTTGGAAAATTCAGCGGGACAGGGGACGGCCTTGGCCCAGGATCTCAAGGAGTGGGGGGAGTTGGTTCACTCCATTCCGAGGGATCGAAGGGCGGCCTGTCTGGACACGGCCCATGCTTTTGCGGCGGGTTACGATTTCCGGACCGAGGACGGGAGGGGAAGGTTTCTTGGGGAAATTACCCGTGAGATTGGAAGGGAGAATATCTTGGTGATCCATGCGAATGACTCGATGACGGATTGTGGTTCGAAGGTGGATCGTCATGAGCATTTGGGGCACGGAAAGATTGGAGGACCGGCCTTGCGGGCATTTCTGGGTGAGAAAATATGGCGAGGGGTTCCGCGGATTGGGGAGTTGCCCCCTGGAGAGAGGGAAGACCGGGAGAATCTGGCTTTTTTGAGGGAAAGCTGTCCCAAGACTTAAGTTTGTTCCCCAGGGGGGAAGATGGTAAAAAATCGGAATGAAGGCATCCGATTTACGGGGAATTCTGACGTACATTCCCAGTTTTCGGGACAAGCTTTTCGTCCTCAGCGTGGATAGCGCGGTGTTGGAGGACGAACGGGCGGCGAGTTTGTTTCTGGATATCTCGGTCCTGCGGAGTTTGAACATCCGGGTGGTCTTGGTTCACGGCGCAAGCGCCCGGATCAAAAAAATCGCGTCGGAAATGAAGATCAAAATTTCGAATTCGGATGGTCTTGGGGTGACGGATGAGGCGACCCTGAGGGTGGCCGAGAGGGCGGCGAATTCCTACAGTCACGACATTCTGCAGAATCTTGCGGATGCGGATTTGCGGGGTGCGGTGACGAACGCGGTGATCGCCCATCCTGCTGGGATTTTAGGCGGGGTGGATCAGCAGTGGACGGGTCGGGTCGAGAGGGTGGACACAAAGTTTTTGGAGACCCTGTTGGAAAATGGAATTATTCCCGTGATTCCGCCGATGGGGGTGGATGGGGATGGGAGGACCTACCGGGTGAATTCTGACGGTGTGGCCCTGGAGGTGGCAGAGGCCTTGAAGGCGGAGAAGTTGATTTTCCTCACGGGGAGCGGGTCTCTCCCCATGAATGGGAAAAAACCGGCACAACTTTCGGTGGAGGAGGCCAACGACTGGCTGAAGAAAAAGAGAGGGGAACTGACCGGGGAGGTTGCATCGAAGCTGGAGCACGGTTTGCGGGCCTGCAAGGAGGGGGTGAGTCGGGCTCATATTTTGGATGGATTGGCGGATGACGCCTTATTGGAGGAACTGTTCTCCAGCGAGGGGGTTGGGACGATGGTCTATGCGGACGAGTACACAGAAATCCGGAAAGCGTTAAAAAAGGATGTGCGGTCGATCATGCGGTTGATTGGAAGTTCGGTGGCGGCGGAGGAGTTGGCGAAGCGGACCCGGACGGAAGTGGCGGCGGCGATCGGGGATTACAGCGTGTTCGAGATCGATGGAAATATGGTGGGGTGTGTCGCGGTGCATCCGCTGGAAGGAAAAGTGGCCGAGATGGGCTGTTTATTTGTGGCGTCCGGCCATGAGAACAGCGGGATTGGGCGGAAATTGATGCTGTATGCGGAAAACCGGGCGAGAGAGATGGGAATGAAGAGGCTTCTGGCTTTGTCGACGCAGGCGTTTAACTATCTGCAGAGCAAGGGTGGTTTTGCGGAGGGAACGATCGAGGTGTTGCCACCCGACAGAAAAGCCTCGTATGAGGCGAGCGGTCGGAATTCGAAAATTCTACAGAAGGATTTGTAGATCGGGTCAGCCTGGCGGCCACGCGAGCGGTCGCCCCCCGAGGAGATGGAGGTGAAGGTGGGGAACCGTTTCTCCGCCATCCGGCCCGTTGTTGATGACGAGACGATATCCTGTTTTTTCCAGTTGGCACTGCCGGGCGACTCGTTGAGCGGCAGCAAAAAGATGGGCAAAGATCGGATGATCCTCGGCGGGGACGGCACCATGGCGGGCGTGGTGTTTTTTGGGAATCAGGAGGATGTGGACAGGCGCTTGGGGAGCGATGTCGCGAAAGGCGAGGACATGATCATCCTCGTAGAGGATGTCGGCCTCGGCCTCGCGGTCGACGATCTTTTCGAAGATCGTTTTGGGCATGGGGTTACCAGATGGTGAGTTCGAGGAGGGAGGGACTGAGGGTACGCGCCCGGGCGCGGATGAAGTGAACAATTTCGTCGCTCAGGCGCTGGCAGGAGGCGCGCCATGAGGCGGAGCCGGTGAGGGCGAGGACGCAGGAGCGAAGGCCTTCCAAGCGGAGGGCGGATGCGAGAGAGGAGACTTTTTCGTCCACCAGGGAGGAGAGCTGTTGAAAGAATAGGATCTCGAAGGGGGCCTCGAGGGCTAGGCTGGCGAGGTTGATGGACGGGGCAGAGGATAGGAGTTCAAAATGCCGGGCAATGGCGGGGCAGCCGATCCCGGTCAGGGAGCGGCGAAGGATGAGTTCGAGGGTTTCACGTTCGATTTTTGGATGCTTGAAATCGTGCCGAAGGTAGTGAAGGACAGCGTGCGCGACCTCTGGGGCAAGGGGCCAGGAGAGGTGGCCTGCTTGGCAGGCGGCTTTTTCGATCGAGAGGACAAGCCAGTTTTCGCTGAGGCGTGCTGGGGAGCCCCCGGGGATGACCACGAGGGGAAGAGGTCGGGAGATGGGTTTTTTAGCGGGCACCGAGATTTTTGACTTCGCTGACAAAATCGCGGGCGTCGCGGAATTGCCGATAGACGGAGGCGAAGCGAACATAAGCGACATCATCCATCTTTTTGAGGCAATCCATGATTTTTTCCCCGATGGCGGTGGTGGGAATTTCCCGGCCGTACTTTTGTTCGAGCTCCTCCATGACCTTATCGACCGATTTTTCGATCAGTTCGGGGCTGACGGGGCGTTTTTCACAGGCTTTCTGGAAGCCGAGGACGAGTTTGCGACGGTCGAAGGGCTCGTATCGTCCATCGCGTTTGACGGCGCGGAGGTCTTCCCGCTCAATCTCTTCGTATGTCGTGAATCGATAGTTACATGAC
>RFMG01000134.1 GCA_009927835.1 Verrucomicrobiota bacterium
GGGTCTGATGTTGGGATGCCGGATCGCACCCGTGGCTCGGTTTGACCGGAAAAACTATTTTTATCCCGACATGCCGAAGAACTATCAGATCAGCCAGTTTGAGGATCCGCTCTGTGCGGGGGGTGCGGTCGGTCTGGATCCCTTTCTTTTCCCCAAAGACCTGCAGGATACGGACGAGGCCAAGGCGAAGCGGTCGATCCGGCTGACGCGGATCCATCTGGAAGAAGATGTGGCCAAATCCTTCCACTATGAGGAGCGGAGCGGAATCGATTTCAACCGGGCGGGCACTCCCCTGATGGAGATTGTGTCCGAGGCGGATCTGCGGACTCCGGGGGAGGCGTTCGCCTTTTTGGGCTCGTTGCGGCAGGTGCTGCTTTCGGGAAATGTGAGCAGTGCGGACATGGAGAAGGGTCAAATGCGGTGTGACGTGAACGTCTCGGTCCGCCCCGTGGGGCAAAAAGAGTTTGGAACGAAAGTGGAGCTGAAGAATTTGAACTCGATCAGCGGCGTTCGGCGGGCACTGGTGTATGAGATTGCCCGACAGATCGCGGCAGTGGAAAAGGGAGAGGCGATCCAGCACGAGACACGGAGGTGGGATGACGAGGCGGGGGCGACCTTCACGATGCGGACGAAGGAAAAAGCGCATGACTACCGATACTTTCCCGAGCCGGATCTTCTGCCCGTGCGGACGGACCAGGGTCTGCGGTCGGCGGCCGAGGCGGGCCTGCCGGAGTTGCCAGCGGCGCTGCAGGATCGGTTGATGCGGGAGAACGGGGTGACGGCGTATCAGGCCAGCGTCCTGGCTGCGGATCGGGTCCTGTGCGGTTATTATGAAAAAGCGGCGAAGGGAACCCCGCACAAGGCGGTGGTGGCGAACTGGATTTTAAACGACTTCCTCGCAACGCAACCCGACCCCGCCACGTCCCCGGTGCGGCCGGAGTTTTTCGGGGAGCTGGCGGACCTGGTGGCGGGAGGGACGATCAACAGCGCGCAGGCGAAAAAGGTGTTTGCGGAGCTGATGGCGAATCCCTCCTCCCCCAAAGCCCTGGTGGAAAAGTTGGGGTTGGCACAGATCTCGGATGTGGGGGCGCTGGAGGCCTTTTGTGACGAGGCGATCGCGGCGAACCCGCGGAGCGTGGAGGATTACCGCGCGGGCAAAGGCAATGCGATCAACGCGCTGAAAGGGTTTGTGATGAAAAAGAGCCAGGGCAAAGCCAACCCGACGCAGGTGGATGAAATCCTGAAGGCGAAACTTTCCGCGTAGACGGTTGCCCTTCCTCCCGACCTAGGCGATGTTTTTCCCGAAGCCATGATCTCGAACGAAGCCTACGTGCTGGAGCTGCTGCAGAACTCCGGGATGGTCAGCCTGGAGGATATGACCGCCTGCCAGGAGGAGGCGGCGATGCAGGGCCATTCGACCCTGGAGGGAATCAGCAAACGGGGGCTGCTCACCCAGGATCAGATTTTGGAAATTGTGGCGAAGGATTGCGGAATGGAGTTTCAGGCGGCCATCGAGCACGTGGACGAGGATGTCCTGGCGACGATTCCCCCAGCGGAAAGCCGGCGTTACCATGCCCTGCCCATGTCGCGTCTGCCCTCGGGGCTGAGGATCGCGATTGCCGACCCGTTGGACTTCGAAACGCTGGATGCCCTGCGGTATCTGTTGAAAACGGATCTGGAGCCGGTGGTGGTTCCCTTGGCCAAGATCGACGACGCGATCACGCGTTTTTTTGGCAAGACGGACGAATCGCTGGCCTCCCTGATGGCCAACATGGACGGGAGCGATCTGGAGCTAAAGCAGGCCGGGGCGGCGGCGGGGGACGAAACGGCGGAGGGGGATGCCCCGATCATCCGTCTCGTCTACGGCCTGATTTTGGAGGCGCACCGTTTGCGAGCAAGTGACATTCACATCGAACCGCTGGAGAAAAGGTTGCGGCTGCGCTACCGCATCGACGGGAACATGCAGGAGATGAAGGATCCGCCCAAACGGCTTCAATCCAGCATCATCAGCCGGATCAAGATCATGTCGAACATCAGCATCGCGGAGAAACGGCTGCCGTTGGACGGCCGCATCGCGCTGGCCACGGTGGACGGTCCGACGTTGGACTTGCGCGTCTCGACGGTCCCGACGATCCACGGCGAATCGGTCGTCATGCGGATCTTGGACAAAAAGAATCTGATGCTGGGTCTGCCTGAGCTGGGCTTTTTTGCGGATGACCAGGCGATTCTGGAGCGGGTCATCAACTACGCGGACGGAATTTTCCTGGTTACGGGTCCAACGGGTTCGGGCAAGTCGACGACGTTGTACGCGTGCTTGAACACGATCAACAAGCCGGACCGCAAGCTGATCACCGTGGAGGATCCGGTGGAGTACCAGCTGCCGGGCGTGAACCAGGTGGCGGTGAATACGGAGATTGGAATGACCTTTGCGGCGGCATTGCGGGCGATGTTGCGACAGGCGCCGAACATCATCATGGTGGGGGAGATCCGGGACGTGGAAACGGCATCGATTGCGATCAATGCCTCATTGACGGGGCACTTGGTGTTTTCGACCCTGCACACCAATGATGCTCCGAGTGCGATCACCCGTCTGGTGGATATGGGGGTGAAGCCATTTCTGGTTTCCTCCTCGATCCGGGCGGTGTTGGCGCAGCGTCTGATCCGCAAGATTTGTCCGGATTGCAAGCAGCCGTACACCCCGACGGAGATCGAGTTACGGGCGCTGAACCTAATGTCGGCCAACCTGTCGGAAGCACGCTTCTCCAAGGGGCGCGGGTGCGACCGTTGCCGCGGGACGGGATACCGGGGACGGGCGGGCATTTTCGAGATTTTTGTGGTGGATGACGAGATCCGGCACCTGATCAACGAGGGGGTGCCTGTCTCGAAGATCCGGCAGCGGGCGCGGGATTTGGGAATGCGGGTGTTGCGGGAGGACGGGATCCGCAAGGTGGTGTCGGGCATGACGACCCCGGAGGAGGTCATCTCGGCCACCATGGCGGACAAGGATTGAGCATGGACGCGCGTCACCTTCTTCCCTTTCTCCAGGAGCAGAACGTCCTGACGGAGGAGCAGGCCCGGGAGATCACCGACGAGTTGAGCCGGTCGGGAAAACCGGTGGAGACGATTTTGTCGAATTTCGGGATCATCCAGATGCCGCAGATTTTGGAGAGGATTTCGGACAGTCTCGGACTTCCCCTTTTGGCCGACCTAAGCGGGTTGGAGTTGAGCCCGGAATTGCTCGCCAGGATTCCTCCCCACACCGCCCGAAACCTCGGGGCGTTGCCGGTGGCGGGGGACGAGACGACCTTGACGGTGGCCTTGGCCGATCCCCTTGCGACGCAGGCGCTGGAGGATCTCCGGTTTGCGACCGGCCGGGAGATTGCGCAGGTGGTGGCTTCCCCCGAGCAGATCCAGCCCCTGCTCGACAGGTATTACGGGTCGGCGGAGGTCAACATCGATGACGTGCTGAGGGAGCTGGAGAACGCCCCCGAGACCGCCATCGCCTCGGAGGGGGTGGATTTAAACGAGGCGGGAAGCGCGCCGATCATCAAGTATGTGAACACGATCATCGCGCGGGCGATTCATGCCAAGGCGAGCGACATTCATTTGGAACCGTTTGAGAAGGAGTTTAAAATTCGATACCGGGTGGACGGGGCCCTTTACGAGATGGCCCCCCCGCCCCGGCGACTGGCCATCCCCCTCACCTCCCGCGTCAAGGTGATGGCGAATCTGAACATTGCGGAGCGGCGGGTACCGCAGGACGGACGCATCCAGACCCTGCTGGCGGGGCGACAGGTGGATTTGCGGGTCTCCACCCTCCCCACCCAGTACGGGGAGAGCGTCGTGTTGCGTGTGCTGGACCGTTCGGTCGTGAATTTGGATCTGGAAAAATTGGGAATTCCCAAACACATCTACGACTACATCTGCAACACGATCGAGAAACCGAACGGGATTTTTATTGTGACGGGGCCGACGGGATCGGGAAAGACAACCACCCTCTACTCCTGTCTTGGGCGGGTGAACCAGATCGACACAAAAATCCTGACGGTGGAGGATCCGGTCGAGTACGAGTTGGAGGGAATCATCCAGGTGCCGGCCAACGAGAGCATCGGGCTGACCTTCGCCCGGGCCCTGCGGGCGTTTTTGCGGCAGGACCCGGACAAAATTCTGGTCGGTGAGACGCGGGATCTGGAAACGGCGCAGATCGCGATCCAGGCGAGTTTGACGGGACATTTGGTCATGACCAGCTTGCACACGAACGACGCGGCGGGGGCGGTGACGCGGTTGCTCGACATGGGAGTGGAGCCGTTTCTGATGTCGGCCACCATGGAGGGGGTGTTGGCGCAACGACTTCTTCGCCGCGTTTGCAAAGAGTGCCGGACCCCTTTCCGACCCAAGGAGGAGGTCCTTGGGCAGCTCGGGCTGACTGCCTCCGAGGTGGGGGACCAGCCTTTCTATTTCGGCAAAGGGTGTGAAGTCTGCAACGGGACGGGGTACAAAGGCCGGGTGGGCATTTATGAGCTTTTGGATGTGCGGGAGCCGATCCGGCTGTTGATCAACGAGCGGGCGCCTTCGGTGGTCATCCGTCAAAAGGGAATCGAACTGGGAATGACCACCCTGCGCCAGGACGGGATCCGGAATCTCCTTGAGGGACACACCAGCATCGAGGAAGTTCTGAAGTACACCTGATTCCTATGCCCCTCTTTGCCTACAGCGCCGTGGATGCCCAGGGAAAAACCCATCAGGGAACCCTGGAGGCGAACAGTGCCGCGGACGCGGCGGCAGCGGTGAAAAAGAAAGGCCAGTTCCCGACCAACATTTCGGAGACGACCGCGGATGCAGCGGGCAAAGGGAAGAAGAAGGGGTTTTCGCTCAGTTTCTCAAAGGGCGGAGGCGGCGGCACAGGAAAAGTTCCCGCCAAGGTGCTGACGATCTTCACCCGCCAGCTATCGACCCTGATCAGCGCCGGCCTCCCCCTGCTGAGGAGTTTGCGTACGTTGGGCAAGCAGGAGAAAAATCCCAACTTGCGGAAGATCATGACCGGGTTGGCCGAATCGGTGGAGGGTGGCACCACATTTTCCGAGGCCCTCTCCCAGCACCCCAAGGCCTTCAACAAGCTGTACGTGAACATGGTGAAAGCGGGTGAGCTGGGCGGCGTGCTGGAGGTGGTTTTGACCCGGTTGGCCGAGTTTGCGGAAAAGAGCCAGAGGATCAAAGGCAAGGTGACCTCGGCGATGGTCTACCCCCTGGTCGTCCTGACGATTGCGGTCGGAATCGTGACCTTCCTGATGCTCTTCATTGTTCCGAAATTCGAGGCGATTTTTAAGGACATGCTGGGAGGCCGGCCCCTGCCCTTCATCACCCAGGCCGTGATGGACCTCAGCCGTTTCATCCAGGGGAATTTCATTTTGATTGCGGTCGGAATTACCGTTCTTGTTTTTACCATCCGTTTCATGATGAGACTTCCAGGAATCGCGGCCGCGTTGGACACGTACACCCTGAAGATCCCGCTCTTTGGAGACATGCTCACGAAAACCTCGGTGGCCCGCTTCAGCCGGACGCTGGGGACTCTCGTTTCCTCGGGTGTCCCGATTCTCCAGGCCTTGCAGATCACAAGAGATACGGCGGGAAATCTCCGCGTGAGTAGCGCGGTGGAAAGCATCCACGACAACGTGAAGGAAGGGGAGTCGATGGTCAGCCCGATGGAGGCGAGCGGAATTTTTCCCCCGATGGTGGTTTCGATGGTCCAGGTGGGCGAGGAGACGGGGCAACTCCCCGACATGTTGACGAAAGTGGCCGACGTGTTTGAGGAGGAGGTCGACAATGCGGTGGCGGGTCTGACCTCCATGCTGGAGCCGGTGATGATTGTGATGCTTGCCTTGGTCGTGGGAACCATCGTGGTCGCCCTTTTCCTCCCGCTGATCACCATCATTCAAGATCTCACGGGCGGCAGCTGATCCGATGGTGGAGGTGGTGGTTTGCCGATACGGGGAGGATTTGGCCTGGACCCGGAACCTGCCCCGCGGGGTGCGTCTCACCATCTATGACAAAGGGAAACCGGGACAACCCGGCTGGCCGGGATCCCTCCGTTTGGAGAATCATGGCCGGGACGATTTCGCCTGGTTGCATCATCTGGTGGAGAGGTATGACGATTTGTCCGATTGGACGATCTTTGCCCAGGGACGCCCTTTCGATCATGCCCCGGATCTGCATCGGGTGATTCGCGGCTATGCCAAGGAGGAGGACGCGGCGGATCGTCCGGAGTTTTCCTGGCTGGGGTTTCTGTGGGAAACGGACGATGCGCGGGGTCGCCCCTCGTTTGTGACTTGGTCGAAGAATCCCGAACGGCGGGAGCTGAACCTGGAGGGATTTTTTCAGGCCCTTTGGGGCGAGCCTGCCCCGGAGAAGGTTCGTTATGTGGGAGGCAGTCAGTTCGCCCTCTCTCGATCGGCCGCCCACCGGCGCCCCAGGGATTTTTATCGAAAGGCACGGGATCTTTCCCGCACGTTTCCGGATGCGGCACACGCCTTTGAACGGACTTGGGATCGCGTTTTTTTGGCGCCCCCGCTGGAGGAGAGGCTTTTTGGGCCGTCCGGGATGAGACTCCTCAAGCCGGTCCGGCCGAAACCCGCGGGCGCGGCGTGTCGCTACGGCTGAGCGGGATCGGTCGGCGGGGCTTGGGCCCCGATGCGGGCCTGCAGGGTGGAAAGTCGCTCCCGTAACGAGGACGGAATCTGGACGATTCCCCCTTGGACCGAAACTTCCCCATCCGCATCCCTCCGCAGCACCGGCTTGTCGACCCCCTCTTGCCGGGTCTCCTCCCGAAGCATCTGGCCGTCGGGATTCACCACCGTGATCCGATGCAATCCCGCCGCGACGGCGTACAGTAGGTGAAGATTATTTTGCGGGTCGAATTCGGCCACGGGCTTGCCCAGCGGAAGATACGCGCCAAGACGGCGGGAGGGAAAAACCAGGTTTTTTCCCGGAACCTCAACCCGCAGATAAAGGCCAACGTTCGGATCCTCATAAAATTTAAGCAGGGAGTAGATGCGCCGCTCCGCCCCATCCCCCCGGGGAACGCTCCAGATGACCTCCCCCCGGCCGATGAGAAAATCGAGCGAATCGGTCAACATCGTCTCCCCCGTGGGCAGACGCACGGAGGCGCGCGCCCGGTAGCCTCCGGTGTCCCGAATCAGGTAGTGAGGGGCAAGGTCAACGGCGATCGCCGTGGATTCTCCCGGACGCAGGGTTTTGTCCGGGGGCACGAGCACTTTCTCGGGCGCGATGAGTTGTCCATCCCGGGACTGCACCACCATCTCAAGCCACGGTTTTCCCCGGGTTTCGGTCAGACGCAGCTCCCCGGCACCCAGATTTTTAATGCGGACTGTGAACGGGATGGGGGAAAACTGAAGATAGGCTGCCTTGGGGGTTTCGAGACGAACGTCGACTTGTGCCAAAGCCTGGACAACGGAGCAGGATGTAAGGACGATCCCGATTCCAAAAATTTTCACCCCAGGGATCGTTTGCATGCCGGATCAATATGGGCGGGGAAAGCTGCCCTCGGCAAGGGGGAAGGGACGAGGCCGGCAGCAGGAGGATCAGGAGGAAAAAGCGGGCTGCGGAGACTGATTCGGCACGGATGTCATCGCTGCGTCGGAGGCGGGGAGGGGGGAATCCAAACCCTCCTGCACTTTTTCGGAGCGGAGGGCGGCACGAAGCGCTTTTTTCCACGTTCCGTAAAAGTGTTTCTTGCAGGCGGCGGCAAAGAGGGACGGGTTGGCGCGTTTCACCTCGGGAGTGATCAGCTTCACTCCCTGTTTTTTGAGCTCGAGAATTCCCTCCACCAGATTTTCCCGGGTCCAGCGTTTGCGGCGACGGACATCCGAGTAGTTGATCCCCGCTTTTTCGAGGGCCTTCCCCCAGTTTCCGAAACGGCGACGGGCCGTCGCAATCAGCTTGTTGGAGGTTTCATCCATCGATTTCGAGCTGAGATCGGCTCCCTCCATCTTCATACGGCGGATCTCCTCCAGAATGCCGCTCTCATCCCAGCTGCGGTACCGATAAATTTCCTCCGAGGCCAATCCCGCGGCCTCCAGCGCGGTGCGCCAGTTTCCGAAGTATTTGGGACGAATCGCCGCGTACACCATCGCATTGTGTTGGCTGAGAGCCATGGAGCGGAACGAGAGATCAAAACCCTTGGAGGCCAGCTCCCGGATTTGCTCCACGATCACCTCCTTGGACCACTTCCGATATTTGCGTACATCAACGTAAGGGATGCCAGCCTGGTCCAAAGCCGCCTGCCAACTTCCAAAGTAACGGATCGAGGCCGCCAGTAACTCTTGGAAGTTCAGCCGCACATGATTCGCGTAAAGGGGCTCCCCCTTGTCTTTCCACTGATGAATCTCCGCCAAAACCCGATCACTGGACCAACGGAGATTTTTACGGGATCTGACTTTCATACCTATCGAATTAGTGGGAACATCCGATTTGTCAAGTTACAGAAAATTTGCATATTTGTAAGTACTTACCAGTCATGGTTTTAAATTTATTCCCCTTGGAACAATCGAGCTGAAAGAGAATCGGGCAGTCCCGCCTTTACGATTTTCGAAGCGGCTTTTTCCACCTCGTATCCGATCCGACGGAGGTCGACCGTCTGCTCCAGCGAATCGTAAATGGCGTAACTCGCACGCCAATCCCCGTCCCTGGGTTGGCCGACCGACCCCACGTTAAACAGGAATTTTCTGGCCGTTTTGAGCCTCTCGGGATGCACATCCACCTTGCGGAATTCGACAGGACGGACCTCCTTCTCCTTCAAAAAAGCGGCCGGGCGATGCGTGTGACCGATAAAGCAGAGATGGGTTTTTTGATAAAAAAAACTCGTTTGAGCCTCCAGCTGTGTCGAAATGTAGGCCCAATTTTCAGGACCATCCAACGTGGCATGGACCAAGGTGAGAGCCTCCTCCACATGGGCCAGAGGCAAACGACGCAGATAGTTCAACTGGGCCGGGCTCAGTGTTTTTCGCGAGAAAGCCAGCGCCAGCTGGGCATCTTTGGAGAAGGCATCAGGATTTTTGGCTTGGGTCACCAGCTCGTCATGATTTCCCCGCACGACTGGACACCCCAACGCCCGGACGACCTCCACACACTCCGCCGGGTTCGCATTGTATCCGACCAGATCCCCGATGCAGAGGGGGTGGGTCACCTGCTGGTCCTCCATGTCGGCCAGAACCGCCTCCAAGGCCTCCAGATTCCCATGCACATCCCCAAAAATTCCGAATTTCATTTTTTTGGGTAGCCTCCTCCGGATAGTTCTTTCTCCAACCGCAGGATCTCACGATCCACCACCTCCGGCCTTCGCCCCGGGTCCGGAGGCGAACCCATCTGCGCCCGCAAATTCCGGAAATAAGCGAGCGCGGCCTTTTGATCCCCCGCTTTGTCCAAGGCATACCCGACAAAACGCTCCAGGTAAGGAGGAGCATCCCCTTTTGCAATCGCCTCCCGATAACACTCGGCCGCTGCCTGATAGTCCCCCAGCCGTTGCCAGTATAAATCCCCCAACCGCTGAAAAAGCAGAGCCCGTTCTGGCACCGCTTTCGTCCCCCGCTCCAGCAGATCCCTTCCTGCCTCAACCCACCGCCGGGCCTCGATCCGGCGCCGCGTTTCATTCGACTCCCCGCTGTAGCGCTCCGCCGCCACCGCCGCATTCCACGCCAGATGCCACGAGGCGGTATCCCAAAAAACCGCCACTCGGGGTTGCAGCAACGTCGCCAACTCCAGGGAGCTCCGGACCCTCACCCACTGCTGCTGCTCCCATGCGGAGTGTGCCTGCAGCATCAGGGCGTTTGCAGCCAACCCCCGGAACCCCCCCAGTGCCGCCAACGCAAGCCCCTGCCCCACCTTTTCACGAATCGCCACCGCCGTCGGACCCTGGAACCCATACGTTGCTTTTCTCTGGGCCTGCGTCATCCCTTTTTCCCACACCACCTTCACACCACCCCAACCCAGCAGAAGCAGGAAGGCCGCCCCCGCCGAAATCCACGGCTTCAGATATCCCGCCCTTCGAAAATCACGGAAGCCGCCGTCAACAACACGGAAATGTAAACCGCCGAGTAGCCGATCACCTCCAGCGTCGACCGCCAATGAACGGCGTTTCCCGCCACGATCTCATCGATGAGGTTGTAAAGATTGAAGTCGGGAACCAGAAAAGCCACCCCGGCTAAAAATGCTTTCGTCATCCAACTCGCCACTTCGCCGGACTCCAACCACTGCTCCCGGGCCACCGATTCGAGATGCCCGATCAGGTACACCATCAAGGTCATCGCAATGACAAACGTCGTCGAGGTCGCAACGGTGCTGAAAAAGACAGCGACCGCCGCCACCACCGCCAACTTCGCCTCCACCAGCAGGACCGCCTGAATCAGCCGCGGATCCCTGGCCTCCGCCCGGATCGCGGCCGCCACGGCCGGATCCGATCCCTCCCGCGCGATCAGTTGGGCCTCCTTCCATCCCAACACCCCCGCCACCGCAACCGCCATCACGCCCACCATCACCGCCAATAAAAACGCCAGCCCCACATATTTGCCGGCAATGAACTCCCACCTGCGGAGGGGGCGGCACAAGGCGGTCAGGATCGTCCTCCTCTCGATCTCCCCCGGAATCAGCTGAGCCGCCCCGAGCAGCCCCACCAGCAGACCCGTCAGACTGATCGCGGCGTATCCAAGGTCCTTCAGAAACTTGAACTGCTCCTGGAACGAGAACTCCGTGAAGTAGTTCGCCCCGTAAATCAGGACCAACCCAAAGACCAATAGGACGGCAAACACCTTCTGCCGCACCGCCTCCAAAAAGGTGTTCCCCGCCACTGCCGCAATCCGTCGCAAAGATCCCATCATCGGCGTTTCTCCTCCGGGAGGCTTCGGAGAAAATAATCCTCCAGCCTCTCCCGTGGCGCCCCCTCCCGCACCACTTGTGCCCCGCGCTTCTCCAACCATCCCCGGAGCTCTTTCCGATCCTCCTCTTTCAACCCCTGCACATTCACCTCCCACTCTTTTCGCCGGGTGAGAAGCTCCTCCAGCCTTCCCTCCCGCAGCTTCTGGCCGCGATGGAGAATAATGACCCGGTCCGCCACGTCCTCCACCTGCTCCAGGAGATGGCTGGAAAAAATCACCGTCTTGCCCCGACCCCGCAGCTCCAAGATCAGATCCCGGATCTCCCGCGATCCGGCCGGATCCACCCCGGCCGTCGGCTCATCCAGCATCAGAATCTCCGGATCCCCAACCAAGGCTCCGGCCAGGCCCGCCCGCTGCAACATCCCCTTCGAATAGGTGCGCAACGGCCGTTTCCCCGCCTCCCCGCCCAAGCGGACCAGTTCCAACAACTCCAGAATCCTTTTCTCCAAAAGGGCTCCTCCCATCCCACTCAGCCTGCCGTAATACCGCACCAGCTCCGCTCCGCTCAGAAAATTCGGGAAGTAGGGGTTTTCCGGAAGAAAGCCGATCTGCCGACGCGCCGCGATCGTTCCCGCACGGTGCCCACAAACCTCCGCCCGGCCCGACGTCGGCCGCAACAACCCCAGAATCATCTTCATCGCTGTGCTCTTTCCGCTGCCGTTCGGCCCCAACAACCCGAACACCTCCCCTCGCTGCACCTCCATGTCCAAACCCTCCAGCGCCAAAACCCGACCCCGAAACCACCCCAACGGAAACTCTTTGCGCAGCCCCTCGGCTCGTACGGCGGCACTCACTGGATTTGAAACCCCTTCATCCCTGGCACCTCCTCCACCTCCCGGCCGCTCGATTCCCGAATGAAACCGGCCAAATGGCTCTCTCCAATCTCCTTTTCCATCGCCTCCACCTCATCCCGGTCCCCTTGCAGAAAAACCTCCACCGTGCCGTCGGGTTGATTCGCGGCATGCCCGGACACCGTATATCCCTCCGCAATCTGACGCACACTGTAACGAAACCCCACCCCCTGGACCTTTCCACGATAGGAAATCCTCTTGGCCATCATGGCATCATTTTGCCTGCTTCTTCCCCAACCTTCAATACCCTCCCCCCCCTCCGCCCGAAAAATCCCTTCGCCCCACCCTTTTTTTTGGCGAAGCTAACCCCCGATGCACCGTCCCTCCCTCGCCCTCTCCACCTGCTGGCATGCCGACCGCACCAACGACGGGGTCGATCTTCTCCGCCAAGCCTCCTCCCTAGGATTCCATCACGTCGAGCTCAGCCATAACACCCGCTTCAGCCTCTGGCCCGGAATCCTGGCCGAACATACGTTGCCCCACTCCCCCAAGATCGACGTCCTCCACAACTTTTGCCCCGTCCCCGTCGAACTCCTTCGCCCCCACCCCAACGCCTACGAATTTTCCGATCCCCGCCTCCCCTCCCGTCACCTGGCCGAACGCCACTCCCTGGCCACGCTCGAGGCCGCGGCCTCGGTCGGGGCCCGCTTCGTCGTTCTTCACCTTGGCTCCGCCGGCCCCCGCCACCTCGACGATCCCCTGGAATCGCTCGCCCTGGCAGGCCAGCTCGGCTCCCGCTCTTTTGTCCGCCAAAAAATCTCCGCCATCCAAACCTGGGAAAAAGCCTTCCACGAAAGTTGGCCCCGCGTGGAGGAGATCCTTCTTCGCCTCGGAGACCGCGCCAAGTCCCTGGGCCTTCAACTGGGTTTGGAGTGTCGCGAGGATCCGCGGGAAATCCCGCCCGACGACTCGTGGGACATGCTTCTCGCCCGCCTTCCCGCACCCACCTTCGGCTACTGGCACGACTTCGGCCACGCTGCCGCCAAACATGCCCTCGGTCTTATCGACCATGAACAACATCTCCGTCGCTTGGCCCCACGGCTGATTGGCGCCCACCTGCACGACTACTCCCCCGAGGAGGGCGACCACCTCCCTCCCGGCCAAGGATCCATTCCATTCGCCCGGCTCCTTCCCCTTCTTCCCCCCCACACCCACGTCTCCCTCGAGCTTTCTCCGGATGTGTCCGCAGACGACGTCCGTGCCAGCCTCTTATGGTGGAATCAAAACCAACCCGCCCGCTCCTGAACCGGCTTGCTCCCTGGATCCGGTTCGGCGTCACCGCCGGCGTTCTTGCCTTTCTCGCGGCCAAAATCAACTGGCCCAACCTCGCCCACCGCTTCTCCTCCGCCCACCCCCTCTGGCTGGTTGCCGCCCTGCTCGTTACCCTGCTCTCCATTCTTCTCTGCGGAACGCGTTTTTATTTTCTCCTTCGCCTCCAAAAAATCCCTCTCTCCTATGTTCGGACCCTTCAACTCACCTTCGCCGGTTTTTTCTTCAACCTTTTCCTGATCGGCTCCACGGGAGGCGATGCCGTGCGGCTCTTCTATCTTCTCCGCTGGTTTCCCCTTCAAAAAGCCCGCGCCACTCTCTCCATTCTCATGGACCGCGTTTTCGGAGTGGCCGCCCTTTTCGGGCTGGCCCTTCTCTTTCTTCCGGGCACCGCCGACCGTCTCCGCGCCGATCCCGCCTTTACCCCGCTGGCATCCGCCCTTCCTTGGCTGGGCCCGCTCGGCGCATTCGCCCTTCTCCTTGGTTTCCTCCTGCCGGCATTTCTGCCCAATCTTCCCCTGCCCAAAAATCTTCCCGGCCGGGCCGTCCTGGTCGACCTCCTGCACGGTCTTCGTGACACCATGCATGGAGGCTGGAACACCGTGGCCGCCGTTATCGTGGCGATCTCCGTCCATCTGCTCAGCTTTGCAGGAGCCACCCTTCTCGCCCGCGCCCTGGATCTGCCCATCAACTACTCCCTCGCCGGCCTGATCCTCGTCTTGGTCTTCAGCGCCTCCGCCCTCCCGATCAGTGTCAGCGGCCACGGAGTCCGGGAGGGGGTCATGATCTTTCTTTTTCTCCACCTCGGGCTCGGAACCGATCCGGAATCCGCCATCGCCTACTCCATTCTCCTCTACGGCCTGGGACTCTTCTGGAGCCTGGGAGGCGGCATCGCATACCTTACCCTTCGATCCCCCGACCCCAAACCATGATCCGCCACCCTGCCGCAGAACAGATTGTGGAAACGCTCGCCCGGGCCGGCCACGTCGCGGTCTACGCCGGCGGTTGCGTCCGCGACGCCCTCTTGCAACGGCCCTACCCCGACGTGGATATCGCCACCTCCGCCACGCCCGACCAGGTCCAAGCCCTCTTTCCCCAAGCCTCCGACCCGCAGGGAAAAGCGTTCGGCGTCATCCGAATCCGCCTCCAGGAACACGTGTTCGAAATCGCCACCTTCCGCCTCGACGGCCCCTACCTCGATGGACGTCGCCCCTCCTCCATCACGTTCACCACAGCCGAGGAGGATGCGAAACGACGCGATTTCACCATCAACGGCATGTTTTTCGATCCCCTCCGGAATGAACTTCTCGACTTCGTTCAAGGCCGGAAGGATCTCGCAGCCAAAACGGTCCGCGCCATCGGCGATCCCCTCGCCCGTTTTACCGAGGATCGCCTTCGCCTCTTCCGCGCCATCCGTTTTGCGGTGCAGTTGGGATTCGATATCGAACCTGCCACGTGGAACTCCCTCCTCCAACTGGCCCCCCAATCCAACGTCATCTCCCCCGAGCGGGTCCGGGATGAGCTCATCAAAATCTTCACCAGCGCCGATCCCGCGCGGGGCTTCGATCTTCTCCATGAATCCGGCCTCACCGCCGTCTGGCTTCCCGAACTTCTGGAAATGCGGGGTTGCGCCCAGTCCCCTGAACATCATCCCGAGGGCGATGTGTGGGTGCACACCCGCCTGCTGCTCACGCACCTGAAACATCCCAGCCCGGTCCTCGCCTTCTCCGCCCTTCTTCACGACGTGGGAAAACCCCGCACCTCGAAAACCGAGCCCAACGGCCGGATCCGGTTTTTTGGTCACGAGGGGGTCGGAGCCCGCATGGCGGAGGAGATTCTCCGCCGCCTTCGTTTTTCCAACGATGACATTCATGCCATCACCGCCTGCATCGCCAATCACATGGCCTTCAAGGACGCCCCCCAGATGCGGGTCAGCACCCTGAAACGGTTGCTCGCCCGTCCGACATTTTCAGAGGAGCTGGAGCTTCATCGGATCGACTGCTCCTCCAGCCACGGCCAACTCGACATCCACGCCTTTTTGACCGCCAAACTTTCCGAGCTTTCGCAGGAGGAAATCAAACCCAAGCCCCTCCTCACGGGCCACGATCTGCAACAACTCGGGGCCCAACCCGGACCCGAAATGGGCAGGATCCTGCATCAACTGATGGACGAGCAGCTGGAGGGAAAATTCACCGACCGGGCCGCGGCCCTGGCCCGGGCCCGCGAGATCATGCGGTAAAAAAGGGGCTCAGGCGTACGCCACAAACGCCTCGTACACCTCATCCGGTATATCCAGCAGCTTGTAATCGCCGGACGAGACAAAGATCAGCTGCTGCCTTCCTTTCCCCAGCTGGTTTCCCTCCGAATCGTAGATCTGGTGCTCCAGCGTCACGAACTTGCGGTTGTACTCCCCCACCTTGATCTTCACGCTCACCCGCTCAAACTCCCTCGTCTCCCGCATGAACTTGTGCTCAAACGACCGCGTCAGGATGTAGTACGGCGTGGTCTTGAGGTTGAATTTCGGCAGACAGCGGTTGAAGAAAAGCTCCCGCGTCTTTCCCACCCACATCGCGTACATCCCGAAGTACACGTTGCCCACCGAATTGGTGTCCGCATAGGTCGCCACGAACGAGTGTACGAACCACTTGCCCTCGAAATGACCAAAGGGATCGTGCCCATCCCCCGTTGCGCCGGTGGGAAAGGGCACGACACGGCCCGGCTCGATTTTTTCCTCCCCCGCCACCCACTCCCCGCTCGGCCCCCCCGCCGAATCCTCCAGCTCCTCCACCCCCCGCACAAACTCCTGGGACGATCCCGGCTTCAACAACAGCCAGCCGACATACCCCACGGGAAGAACCGAACCCAAAATCATGCCGAACGGATTGGCCAAAAAATATCCGTACGCAAAAATCACGACCGCCACGCTCCCCACGCAGAACATCTTGATCTGCGGCAGGGCGTTCCCTTGTCCCGTGTGAAACGCCCGCAACAGGGCCAGCCCCGCATACCCCACGAAGAACGTGGCGTAAAAGATCATGAAATACTCCAGCTCCAGCTTCAGAACCACCGCCACCAGCGTGAAAAGCCCGGTGAAAATCAGCGCAGGAAGGGGCGAGCCCAGGATCGCTTCCGGCAAAAGAGTCATCGGAAAGGGCCGGCCGGCACCCCCCGGCTTGCTCAGGTACCAGCGCAAGGCGATGTATCCGCTATCCAACGTGGTCAACGCCATGATGCAAAGAATCACGATGTACGAGGCGAAAGCCCAAGGATGGACCGCAGCCACGCCCCAAAGATAACGGGTCACCGCATCCTCCCCGTACGCCAACCCGTCGATTCCGTTCCGCATGAGGGATCCCCCCGTTTGTCCCGCCACCCAGAGAGCCAACCCGCCATGGGCCAGCAACAGGACAAAAAAGAGGGCCCCGCCGTAAAGATAACTCAACGCGGGGGATTTTCCCTCCCGCTGGATCTGGATGGCCCGCTGCCACTGCTGCAGATCCAGCCAGGGCCCCAGCGTCAACCCCACACAGATGGGAATCGCATAACCCCAGAAATTCATTCCAAAAAATGGGTTGTGGCCCGTGATCATGGGCCGGCTGCCTCCGATGTTTTGCAGCTGCCAAAAAAGAACCCCGATCGCACCCAAGGCAATGCCTCCCAGCACCCCGTGGCTGTACTTGATTCTCCGGATGTCAAACTCCTCCCCGAACAAAGTCGCCGCCGCCAGAATCACCAGCACGGTCAGCAGAAGATAAAGGCCGGCCGGCTCCAGCCCCAGGGGTTGCCACGCATAACGGACCAGCGCGAAGATCGTCAGGGTGATCGCCAAAATTTGATAGAGGAAGAAAATCAGCCGGTAGGGTCGGGACCAGTTCGCAAAAAAAGCCCCCAGCGCATCCGGCCCGTTCCCCGCCCGCCGGGCAATCACCTGCGTCAATCCGCCGAAAATCATCAGTCCGAGCGCGTTCGGAATCGCAAACGTCAACAGCCCGAACAGGCCATACTGGAGGGAGAACTGAACGCTAAAAAAGAGCCCCAATCCCCACATCCACGACAAGGCGACCGAATTTCCCCAAAGAAAGTTCATCAGATCAAAAATTACCCTCTCGTCCCTTTCATTCAAGCCCAGGCACACCTCGACCCATCCTTTACTTCCCTCTGGGATTGGCGGCGGTTCGCCGCTCTCGCATCGCTCGAGCGGGCGAAGGGATTGGTCCCCAAGACACACCCCGACCCATCCTTTTCTTCCCTCTGGGATTGGCGGCGGTTCGCCA
>RFMG01000177.1 GCA_009927835.1 Verrucomicrobiota bacterium
GCATCGAAGGTTTATCTGGTGCATCGCAGGGGAGAGTTACGGGCCTCGAAGATCATGGCGGAGCGGGCTTTGGGAAATCCAAAGATTCAGCCTGTTTGGAATTCGGTGGTGGAGAGTGTGGAGGGGGTGAAGGAGGGTAAAGTGACAGGGGTCAAGTTGAAGGAGAGTCGAACTGGAAAGAGTTCGGTTCTCGCGTGCGCGGGTGTTTTTATTGCGGTCGGACATGTTCCCAACACGCAGATTTTTAAGGGGCAACTCAATATGGATGAGGCGGGTTATTTGCAGTTGGCGGCGGGGAGTCGGACGAATGTGGAGGGGGTTTTTGGGGCGGGGGATTGTGCGGATAAGGTGTACCGGCAGGCGGTTACCGCGGCTGGCATGGGCTGCATGGCCGCGATCGATGCGGAGCGTTATCTAGCCGCAGGTTGACCGACAGGGGAGGGGGCGGGAGGAGGGGGAAGAGAGTCGAGGAGGGAGCGGGCTTCCTGAAGAAATGCGCTTCCGGTGTTTGCCGCTAGGATTTCGTTCAGGGTCTGGCGAGCTGCCTCCGGCCGATTCTCCTGAATTTGAATCCGGGCCAGGCCGACGGCGGCCCCGGTCCGGAAAGCGTCCGCGGGCTGGATCGTCATGATGCGTAGGAAGAGGGTCTGTGCGGCGGCCCGATCTCCCGCCGCGGCGAGCTGGTTGGCTTGGGCAAAACGTGCGGCGGAGGCGAGGGGGTGGGAGGGAAATTCACGGACGCACCTCTCGTAAAAGCCGGCCGCTTGGCGGTGATCTTTCTTTTCCGATGCAGCGGCCGCGGACTCGAGAAGGGCAAGGGCGGTGGCGGGTTGGCCGGGGTAGTCCCGAATCAGTTGGACCCAAGTCTCGGGTCCAGGCTTGGTCTCAAGCAGCAGGTTGGATTCGGAGCGGGCTTTCTCGGCTTTGGAGTATTGCCAGATCAGGAGTGCGATCCCGGCGGTGAGGGCCAGGCCGAGCGGGAGCAGGGTTCGCGGTTGAAGCCAGGCGGGGGGTTGGGCTGGGATGATCCGGGGCTGCTCGGAGGGGACGGTCAGGGGATTCGACATGGAATGTGGAGAATGGGAAAAGCGCCTGCGGAGGGCAAGTCAGGACCTTGGCGGAGTGCGAGGTTGAGCCAAAGAAGGGATCCATTTGGGCGAAATTAAAGTGTTGACCGCGTGGTTAAAGGTGGGTAAAAATGGGTAATCAAGGTGAAAACTGTTTATACGTGGTGAGCAAATACATATGACGCAAAAGGAGGCATATACCGACAGGTTCGAGTTTTCCTTGGATGACAAGGGGCGGCTCTCCGTTCCCGTCGAGTGGAGGGGGGAGGCTTTCGAAAAAAGATTTCTCGTGATGCCGTCGTCCGATGGATGTCTGCGAATTTACCCGGCGAGTTTTCTTGGCAGGGAGATGGAAAAATTGTCCACCCTCGGGGCGACCATCGCGGATGCACGACGAAAAGGGCTGGAAAAGTTGGCCAGCGTGATCCAGGCGGCGGAGCCCGACCAGCAGGGAAGAATCATGATACGGGAGAAATTCAGGCAGCACGCCGGACTGGGGCGTCAGGCGGTCCTGGTGGGGCGGCTGGATCATTTCGAGGTTTGGGATCCGAAGCGGTGGCAGAAGATCGCCCCGCCGGCGATGACGTTCGAGGAGCTGGCCCGGGAGGTCGGACTGTGATGCCGCGATTCTTTTTTTCCCGCGCGATGCGGCGCCCCCTTGTCGTGATGGTTCCGCACGTCCCGAAACTTTTTCAGGCCACTGAAACCGCCCGTCGGCAAATGAGTGTCCGATGGCCGGATCGGTCCTGGAGACTCCCCCGAAACATCGAGGGAGAAAAATCAACCGACCCCCGCAACTGATGGTTTGGACGGGCCCGGAAGGCACGTTCCAGAAAATCGGTTCGGGCGTCCCGGGAGGTAGAATATGGACTGGAAGCAGATGATGAGGGGGAAACTCGCCTGCGGCTTTTCCTGCCGCCGCGATGGTTCCGGAAGGGTGGAGGGCCACGGGGTGGTCAAACTTCCAAAGCGAAACGCCTACGAGATCATCGGCCTCCGGAGACCTGTCCGACGGGAAATCCTCCGGTTGCGTCCCACCCCCTAAGGCGTGGAGCACGTCCCTGTTCTTTTGGAGGCGATTTTGAGCATGTTGCAACCCGCTCCCGGCCGCACGATTGTTGACGCGACGTTTGGTCGCGGAGGACACACCCGTGCGCTCCTCGAGCGGGGGGCCAACGTGGTCGCCCTCGACTTGGATCCTGCAGCCGAGGCGGAAGCGCAAAAATTATCTGCCGAGGCGGGACCGGGTCGCTTTTGTTTTCACCGGATGAATTTTGGCGATTGGGAGCAAGCCGCCGCCCGGAAGGGACCAACGGACGGGCTGCTGCTGGATTTGGGAATTTCCTCGCCCCAGGTGGATCAGGCGGAGCGTGGCTTCAGCTTTCAGCAGGACGGGCCTCTGGATATGCGGATGGATCCGACCTCCGGGACAACGGCGGCGGAGCTGGTCAACAACCTTTCGGAACCGGAATTGCGCACTCTGCTGAGGGAGGGGGGGGAGGACCGGGATCCGGGCAAGATTGCCCGAACGATTGTTCGGGCCCGACCTCTTGCCACGACGATGGAGTTGGCGGCGGCGGTTTGCCGGGCGACCCGGCCGGCCCGTCCCGGATCCAAGCATCCCGCGACGAGGACTTTTCTGGCTCTTCGGCGCGCGGTCAATCGCGAGGGGGAGTCCCTGGAGAAAGCTTTGTCAGCCGTGCCGAACATCCTGAGGCCGGGGGGAAGAATGGCGGTGTTGACCTATCACTCGGCGGAGGACCGGGTGGTGAAGCACTGGATCCGTGGGCACGCGGAGGAGGAGAGACGCGAGATGGGAATGGCGTTTGGGCAGCCCAACCCCGAGCGTTGGGTGAAAGCTTTGGAGGAGGTGGTGCCGACGGAGGAGGAGATTTCGGCCAATCCCAGGGCTCGGAGTGCGCGTTTGCGCGGGGCCGAGCGGTTGCAGGAGGAAAAGAGGTGAGCCGCAACCAGATTCGCAGGACCAACCAGGTGGGCGGAACCCAGTTGGTTCGTTTTCTCCTGGGAGCGGGTCTGGCGACATCGCTGGTGATCGCTTTCGCCTTGCTTCACGTATCAAACATCCGGGCAGCGGGTGAGCTGAAGAAACTGGAGATGGCCCGGGCCCGACAGGAGGAGGTGCTGAAATCTGCCCGTCTGCAGGCGGAGAAGTTGCGTTCTCCCCGGAATTTGACGGAGCGTGCGGAGCAGATGAATTTGGGTTTGGTCAGTGTGAGCCAGCTGGAGATTTATGAGGCACCGACCCGGAAAGCCTGGCAAGCGACCGACCTGGCGAAAGAGGAGAGCCGATGAAGCCACGCAATCGTGTCATGGGGGTGACCCTCGGGTTGGCCCTTTGTTTCACGATTGTGTCCTGCAGGTTGATCTGGATTCAGCTGGTGAATCAGGAGAGCTATCGGGCCGAGGCGATCCGGAGCCATACGCGAGGGGAGGCGGTTCCGGCCCAAAGGGGTTCGATTCTGGACGTGAGCGGGCGGGTGTTGGCGCAGAGCATGCCCTGGATCGAGGTGCGGCTGGACGGGAAGTTGTTGGCAGAGGAGCCGAGGGAACTGCCGATGCTGGCCTCCCTTCTTGGTGTCTCGGCGGAGTGGTTGAAGGGACAGGCGGATCCGGAGAACCGGTATCAGAAGATTGCCGAGGGGATCAGCGTGGAGACGGAGGCCAAAATCAGGGCAAACAAACTCCGATCGGTCCGCCTGGAACGGAAGACGATCCGCAACTATCCCAACGGGTCGGAAACGGCACAAATCCTGGGTTATGTGAACCTGCAGGAGATGAATCTGGCAGGGATCGAAAAGCCCCTGGCTGTGGAGGTGGGGGAGGCGGGGGTGGAAAAATCGATGGACCGGTACCTTCGGGGAGTGGCGGGGGAGCGGCGGATCATTCATGACGCGATACGTCGCGAAATTCCCTATTTCCGTCTGAGCGACCGACCCGCGCGGGACGGGTATCATGTGGTGCTCACGGTCGACCAGGGAATCCAGCACGTCGTGGAGCGGGAGGCGGACGCGTTGGTGGAAAAGTACCAGCCTGAAAGTGTCCAGATCGTGGTCCTGCGGCCGTCGACGGGGGAGGTCCTGGGAATGACGAGCCGTCCGACCTTTGATCCCAACCAGAGAAAGACGTTTGAGGCGGGGGCGGTAAAGGATCGTCCGATCGCCGATATCTATGAGCCGGGCTCCACCTTTAAAATCGTGACCGTGGCGGCGGGGCTGAATGAGGGAGTGGTGGATTTGGACAGCACTTTCTTTTGCGAGAACGGCGAGATGTTTTACGGGGGCTCCTCCCTGAAGGATCACGAGGCGTACGGCATGCTCTCCCTGCGGGAGATCGTTGCAAAATCGAGCAACATCGGAACGGCGAAGGTGGCGATTCAGCTGGGGGAGGAAAAGGTGTACGAGTACGCGCGCCTATTCGGATTCGGTCAGAAAACGCAAAAAGGGGAGGGGATTTTGCCGGGGGAGGAGGGGGGGTTGCTCCGTCCGACAAAAAAGTGGAGCAAGCTGTCGATCACCCGGATTCCGATGGGGTACGAGGTGGCGGCGACCAATCTTCAGATGGCGTTGGCCTACGGTGCGATAGCGAACGGGGGAAAAAGGATGGAGCCGAGAATCATCAAGGCGGTGGTGGATCGGGACAACCGGGTGGTGCTTCAGTTTTTACCCAAAGTTGTGTGCCAAGCGATCAAGCCGGAGGCCGCCGCGAAGATGGTGGAGGCCCTTCGCGGGGTCGTTTCGGACCAGGGAACGGCGGAGGGTGCCCAGGTGCCCGGATATGAGGTGGCGGGAAAAACAGGGACCGCAAAAAAAGTGGTGCAGGGGGATTACGCGAAAGACAAGTACCGCTCCTCCTTCATCGGATTTTTGCCGGCCGACAAACCGGAATTTCTCGTTTCCATCCTGGTGGATGAACCCAAGGGAAAAGTGTACTACGGGGGTTTGGTGGCGGGGCCCGCGTTCAAAAACATCGCGACCCAGGTGGCGGAGCAGCTCCATCTGAACCGGGAAGCCGTGGTGGCACGGAGGGGAAACTGATGAGGTTGACGGATGTGATGAGGGGTGTGGTTGTGAAGGAGTGGCAGGGGAGCCGGGAGGCGGAGGTGTCGGGCTTGGCGTATGAGTCGCGGAAGGTGGGCCGGGGTTCGATCTTCTGCACCTGGAAAGGGAAAAAGAGCGACGGGCACGCGTTTGTCTCGGAAGCGGTGGAACGGGGGGCGGTGGCGGTGGTGGCGGAGAAAAAAACCGTCGATGCGGTCATCCCAAGAATCCGGGTGGAAAATGGCCGCAGAGCGCTGGGCAGAATGGCGGCAAATTTTTACGGCAACCCCTCGCGCGAGCTGCGGGTGATCGGGGTGACGGGAACCAATGGAAAAACATCGACGGCGATGTTGTTGCAATGCCTTTTCGAGGGAGCCGGTTTGCGTTGTGGTTTCATGGGAACCATCGGCAACGACTTGGGGAAGGGGCGGCAACCTGCAAAGCAGACGACGCCGGAGGCGTTGGATCTCCAGGCGATGCTGGCCGAGATGAGGGAGAACGGTTGTCGGGCGGCCTCGATCGAGGTGAGTTCCCATGCCTTGGATCAGGGGAGAACGGAGGGGGTGAATTTCGCAGGGGGGATTTTCACCAATCTGGGGAGGGACCACCTGGACTATCACGGGAATCTGGCGGCTTATGAGTCGGCGAAGGGAAAGCTGTTCGAGGGGTTGGAGGAGGGTGCGTTTGCGGTGATTCATCAGGAGGACCCGGCGGGGGTGCGGATGATGGCCCGGTGCCGACCGGGGGTTCGGGTGATGACCTATGGAGTGGATCGGGGGGATGTTCATACGCGAAATCTTCAGATGGGGGTGGGGGGAAGTTCGTTTGTTTTGTGCACGCCCGAGGGAGAAGTGCCGGCGACCTTGCCTTGGCTGGGGCGGTACAACGTGGCGAACGCTCTTGCGGCTGCGGCAGCCGCCATGCAGGGGGGATGGTCGGCGGAAAAAGTGGCCGCAGGATTGAGTCGTGCACCTCTCGTGCCGGGACGGATGGAGCGGGTGCCGAGTCGCGGCGAAATTTCAGTTCTTGTGGACTATGCGCATACGGCGGAGGCGGTGGGAGCGGCTCTGGGCGCCTTGCGGCCTTTGACGAAAGGGGCTCTGTGGGTCGTTTTGGGGGCGGGCGGGGACCGGGACAAAGGAAAGAGGCCTACGATGGCCGCGGCGGCGGCGCAGTGGGCGGATCATGTCGTGCTGACATCCGACAATCCGAGGGGGGAGGATCCCCAAACGATTTTACGGGAGATGGCTCTCGGGATGCCGGGCGGAAAAGCGGCGCAACTTCTGGAAAATCGATCGGAGGCGATACGAATGGCGGTGCTGTCCGCGGGCGAGGGGGATGTGGTTTTGATCGCGGGAAAAGGGCACGAGGAGTTTCAGGAGATCCGCGGGGAAAAATATCCTTTTTCCGACCGGCGCGAGGCGGAGAAAGCTCTCGCGGAAAGGAGCCGCTCGTGAAGCCCCTTTCCTTGGCCACCCTGGCGGATTTGGCGGGCGCCGAAATGATCTGTGGAAATGGCGAGAGGGTGGCATCGGGGGTGGGGATCGATTCACGAACGATCCGGCCCGGGGAGCTTTTTGTGGCGATTCGGGGCGCACAACATGACGGGCATGATCATGTCCGTGAGGCGGCGGGGAAGGGGGCGATTGCGGCCGTGGTCAGTCGTGAGGATGTCGGGCCGGTCCCCGCCGGATTTTCCCTCCTTCTGGTTCAGGACACTGTAACTTCGCTGCAACAGATGGCGCGCGGCTACCGCCGTCTGGTTCCGGCGCGCATCGCCTCGATCACGGGCAGCTCCGGCAAAAGCAGCACCAAGGAAATGCTCGCGGCGGTTTTGGGGACGCTGGGCCCGACCCATCGCACCCCCGGAAACTACAACAACCATTTTGGCGTACCGCTTACGCTCCTTGGGATTGGCGCGGAGGATCGCTGGGCGGTTGTCGAGTTGGCGATGAACGCCCCAGGGGAAATCGGACCGCTGGCGGAACTGGCGGGGCCCGAGGTCGGCCTGGTCACCAATATCGGCTGGGCCCACGTGGAAGGCACCGGATCAAAGGAAGCCACGTCCAAGGAAAAAGGGGCGCTCTACCGTGCGTTGCCGGATTCCGGCCTGGCCATCTCCAACGCCGACGACCCGATGGAGAAAAAAACCTTGGAAGGGTGCCGAGCCCGGGTGGTCCGCGTCGGCACCAGAGAAAAGGTGGATTACCGGCTTACTACCGTGGAAACGGATGGGGCCAGCCTACGGTTTTCGTTGGAGAGTCCCAAGGGTCGTACCGAGGTCAGCCTGCCGGTCCCCGGATCGCACATGGCCATGAACGCAGCGATGGCTCTGGCCACCGGAATCGAGCTGGGGGTGGAGCCGAAAGCGGGGGCCGATGCGCTCCAAAAAGTTCACCTTCCCAGCGGCCGGGTCCGGCTCGAAAAGCACGGCCAGGGCTGGCTGCTCGACGACAGCTACAATGCGAATCCGGACAGCCTCGCCGCCGCCGTGGCGACACTGGAAAGCCTGCCCGGGAAGGGCAGGGCGGTGGCCCTGCTCGGCGCCATGGCGGAGTTGGGCCCCTTCAGCCGGACTCTGCACGAGGAATCCGGAGCGGCCCTGGCCAGGAGCCGGACCGCGCTCTGCTATGCCATCGGCGAGGACTCCAAGTTTCTTATCCAGACCGCCCGCAAGAACCGGAAGGGTGAGTGGGCCCGCTGGTTCGCCCATCGGGACGAACTTCTCACCGCCTACCGTGCGGAGGCCAAGCCCGACGACCGCATTCTGGTCAAGGGCAGCCGCTCCCAGGAGATGGATCGGGTGGCCGCCGAATTGAGGAAAGGGAGCTGAGCCGTGTTGTACTACCTTAGCCTCCTCAGTCACTGGTTCGGCCCCTTGAACGTCTTCCAGTACGTCACCTTCCGCACCGTGGCGGCTGCGATCACCTCCTTCCTCTTCTGTCTGTGGATCGGACCACGGGTGATTGAAGTGCTCCGCCGGCTCAAGCTTGGTCAACCGCTCCGGAAAAAGGAGGAGGTGCACAAACTGGCCGACCTGCATGAAAACAAGGCTGGGACGCCGACGATGGGCGGTGTGCTGATTCTTTTCTCGCTGGCCTTGTCCTGCGTGCTTTGGGGGAAACCCACCAACCCCTATCTCTGGATCGCGCTGGGGAGCACGCTGGCCCTCGGAACCCTCGGGTTTTGCGACGACTACGCCAAGATCCGCAAAAAATCCTCCGGTGGTTTGAGTGGTTGGAGAAAAATCCTGGTGCAGGCGGCGGTGGCGGCCGGCGTCGTCGGCGCGCTTCTGATGATTCCCAGGGCGCGTGAGGCCGCCCTGACCCTGCAGGTCCCGTTTGTGCGGGAGGACTTCTTTCTTTTCCACCTTCCGATCTGGGTCGCGGTGCTTCTTTTTGTGTTCATCATCGTGGGCAGTTCGAACGCCGTGAACCTGACCGACGGGCTCGACGGCCTCGCCTCCGGCTGTCTTCTCACCGTCGCCCTGGTGCTCGGACTCTTCGCCTACCTCTCCAGTCACGCGGTGATCGCCTCGTATCTCTTTCTGCCCAAAGTCCCCGGGGGGGAGGAACTGGTGATTTTCTGCTCCGCCCTCTTTGGGTCCTGTCTGGGCTTCCTCTGGTTCAACTGCCATCCCGCCAAGGTCTTCATGGGCGACACCGGATCCCTCGCGCTGGGCGGGGCCGTCGCGGTGGTGGCCATTTGCATCAATCAGGAGCTGCTCCTCGCCGTGATCGGCGGTGTTTTCGTGATGGAGGCCGTTTCCGTCATCCTGCAGGTGGCCTCCTTCAAGTTGACCGGCAAGCGCATCTTCGCGATGTCGCCGATTCACCACCATTTCGAGCTCCGCGGCTGGAGTGAAACCGCCGTGGTCGTGCGCTTCTGGATTCTCAGCGTGGTCTTCGCCCTGGCGGGCCTGGCCTCGCTCAAGCTGCGGTGAAAGGGGAGATGATTGCATGGACCGGAACCAAAACGGTGGTGCTGGGAATGGGACGCAGCGGCCAAGCCGCGGCGGAGTGGCTCTTTGCCCAAAAAGCGGAGGTGACCGTGTTTGACGAATCCAAGAGCGCGGGGGTGAAGGATCTGGCCCGGCGTTGGGAAGCCCGGGGTGCGCTGGCCGTGATCGGGCAGGAAAAACTTCCCCACGCCCGCTTCGCGCGCGCCATCCTCAGCCCGGGGATCGATCCGAAACGGCCCGTCGTCGGGCAGCTGCGTTCCGCCAAGGTTCCCATGTTCGGGGAGCTCGAACTCGGCGCCCGGGCCTGCCTCTGTCCGATTCTTGCCATCACGGGCACCAACGGCAAAAGCACCACCACGGAGCTGATCGCCGCCATCCTGCAGGCGGCCGGCAAGAAAGCCGTGGCCTGCGGGAATCTCGGCCAACCGCTCTGCGAGGTGGCTCCTTTCAGCGGTGGGCTCGACTACGCGGTGGCCGAGGTCAGCTCCTTCCAGCTGGAGACCATCGAGACGTTCCGGCCCCGCATCGCCGTCCATCTCAACCTCACGCCCGATCATCTCGATCGGTACGCCGACGTGAAGGCATATGCGGCCGCGAAAAATCGGATTTTCGAAAACCAGACCAGCGAGGATGTGGCCGTCATCCAACAAGGGCTCTCCCTGCCGAAACTCGCCGCCCGAACGGTGACCTTCTCCGCCACCGATGGATCCGCGGACTATGCGTTGCGAGATGGCTGGCTGTGCGCCGGCGCCGACCGGGTGATGCGGCAGGATGAAACGAAGCTGCGCGGTCCCCATAACGCGGAAAACCTGCTGGCCGCGCTGGCCGTGGCCGACGCGGAAAAGATTTCCCGGGAGGCCGTGAAAAAGGCCTGCCTCGACTACCGTCCGCTGCCGCACCGTTGCGAGGTGGTGGCGATCCGGGACGGGGTCACCTGGATCAACGACTCCAAGGCGACCAATCCCGATGCGATGGAGAGGGCGGTGTCGGGAGCCGAGGGCACGGTGATCCTCATCGCGGGGGGGAAAGACAAGGGATTTGATTTTTCCGTAAGCCGTAACCAACTGGCCGGGAAAGTCAGGGGAGCCCTGCTGCTGGGGGAAATGGCCGTCAAGATGGAGAAGGCGTGGAGCGGGGTGGTGCCTTGCCGCCGTGTGGAAAGCCTGGAGGAGGCGGTGGAACGGGCAGCCCAAATGGCGGTCACGGGGGAGACGGTTTTACTGAGTCCGGGATGTTCGAGCTACGACATGTTCAAGAACTTCGAGGAAAGAGGGGAGAAATACAGGCAGTGCGTCAACGCCCTGCCGGAGGAGAAAAAAAAGAAATGAGTGATGAACTGCTGGAATACTCAGCGCAACGCAACTCAACCCCCGCAACCAGCGGCGAGGCAGCAGAACGCCCGGCAAAGAGTGGAGGCCTGAACCGGCTCTCCACCATCTTTCTCGTGGTGTTGGGACTGCACGTCGTGGTGATTGTGGGAATCAGCGCCTATCACCTGCTTCGGGGAAATCCCGAGACAGGAGTGCCCACGACGGCGGACAGCACCCCTGCCCCTGTCGTGGAAACAGCGAAAGCGCCCGAACCGGCAAAGCCGACGGCCCCCGAGGTGGCCAGCAGCATGCCGAGTCCCGACGACAAGGTATGGCAAACACCGGAAGCGGCACCTGCGGAGGCATCGGCTCCCGTAGCAGCCGCACCGGCCCCGGCGAGCGCGGGGGTTCCGACGGCGGAACGGTTCCATGTCGTTGGAAAAGGCGACACACTCGCCAAAATCGCGAAAGCGAATGGTGTGACGGCGGCTGCGATGGCCAAAGCGAACGGGATCAACGGCACGACCATCAAGCTGGGACAGAAGCTGAAGATTCCGGAAAACGCGGGAGCTGGAACGGCGGCGTCCGCGACCCCTGCGACTCCCACGCCTGCCAAGGCGGTGGCAGCGGCTGCGGCAAAACAGGGGGCGAATCCGACCGGCACCTATCAGGTGATGGCGGGGGATACCTTGGCAAAGATCGCGAAAAAGTTCGGCACGAAGGCGGAGGCCCTGGCCAAACTGAACTCGATCAACGATCCCAAGAAGCTGAAGGTCGGGATGAAACTGCAGGTTCCGGGCGAGGCATCCGCGAAAGTGGAGTCTCCCGCCTCGACCCAGCCGCCTGCGGGCCCGACCGACATGGCCATGCTGCCCAAAGCGGCGACCCATTAAGGATCCATGGGACGAAACTCCGCGCATATCCTTGTCGCCTGCGTGGCGGGTTTGATCGGGCTGGGCCTGATCATGCTGGCCAGCGTGGGCGCATTTTCCCCCGATAACCGGGGCCAAACCCTTTTCTTCCTCCAAAGGCAAGGGCTCTGGCTGGCGGTGGGTGCGGGGATATGCGTGGGGTTGAGTCGCTGTGATGCGAAAACCCTCCTGCATTATGCAGGGTGGATTTTCGGCATCGCGACCGTCCTGGTGGCGTTCTCGCTGATTCCGGGATTGGGCAAATCGGTGAAGGGTTCGGCAAGATGGATTCCGCTGGGACCCTTTGCCGTCCAACCCGGGGAGATTTTGAAGCTGGCAACGGTGATCCTGGCTGCGGGTTGGGTCAAATGGCAGGGACCGAGGATGAAAAACGCGTGGTACGGTCTCGTGCTGCCGTTTCTTATTCTCCTGGTCCCGGTATGTCTGCTGGTGAAGCAACCGGATCTGGGATCGGCGGCCTTTGTCCTTGCGGCCACGGCGGTGGTTCTTTTTGTCGGCGGAGCGCCGATTTTGCCTCTGGTTGTGCTGGGCTGCGTGGGGGTGGCGGGGGTGGGACTCGTCGCGATCAGCATGCCGGAGAGGTTGGATCGTCTGGTCTCCTTCATGAATCCGGAAGCGCATCGGCAGGGCGGGGGATACCAGGTGACGCAGGCCTTGATTGCGCTGGGGTCGGGCGGGGTGCGGGGGGTGGGGCTGGGGCAAAGCATCCAGAAAATGTTCTATCTGCCGGAGGCGCACACCGACTTCATTTTTCCGATTTTAGGAGAGGAGCTCGGGTTGGTGGCGACGCTGGGGGTGGTGCTGGTTTTCCTGATGGTGACCCTGTGTGGAGGATATATCGCGGGGCATGCGTCGGATTTGTCCGCAATGGCCCTGGGAATGGGCGTCACCGCCCTGGTGGGCATGCAGGCGGTGGCCAACCTGGGTGTGGTGACGGGATTACTGCCCCCGAAAGGGGTGGGACTGCCGTTCATCAGTTATGGGGGATCCAATCTGGTTCTTTGTCTTGGGGCGGTCGGGATTTTGCTTTCCCTGCATCGGGAGGCCAAGTATCCGGCCGAGGCACGGCAACGGCGTCTTGTAGGGGGAGGGCAGTGATCGCCATGGGGCAGCTGGCGATTGCTTGCGGGGGGACGGGAGGACATCTCTTTCCGGGGTTGGCCGTGGCGGAGGCGATGCGGGGCCGGGGGCATGAGGTCAGTTATTTTGTGTCTGAAAAAGCGGTGGATCGGCGTGCCCTGCGGGGCGCGGGGGAGGAGGAGCACGGGGTTCCGATCCCGGCGGTGGGTTGGGGCGGGGTAGGGGGGGCGGGCCACTTTGCGGTGCAATTTATTTCCGCGGTTCGTAGAGCGGGGGAGGAGATGAGGAGAAGGAAAATCGGGGCCCTGCTCGGAATGGGGGGATTCATATCGGCGGCAGCCGTGGGAGCGGCACGGGTGGCGAGCATTCCTTATTTCCTTCATGAATCGAACGCCGTTCCCGGGCGGGCCACGCGACTGTTGGCGCGAGGCGCGGAAAAGGTATTTGTGGGATTTTCCGAGTGCGAGAAGGGGTTGGGAGGGGTGACGGCATCGGTCAGCGGGACTCCCGTGCGGAACCGATTGGGTCGGATGCAAAAAGAGGAGGCCCTGAAAAAACTCGGCCTTCACCCCCGGCGCAGAGTGGTCGCGGTGTTGGGGGGAAGTCAGGGAGCAAAAGGGTTAAATGAGGCGATGTTGAGGGGGTTGGAGGCTTTGAAGAGGGAGTCGGAGCATCTTCAGATTCTTCATCTGGCAGGAGAGGCGCATGCGGAAAAGGTTCGGAAAGGGTATGAGGGTTCCGGGTTCCACGCGGTGGTGATGGGCTTTTGCGATGAAATGGAGGCGGTGTATGGGGCGGCGGAGGTGGTGGTCGCGAGGGCGGGAGCCGGGACGCTGGCGGAGTTGGCAGCGTGCCAGGTGCCAGCCATTTTGGTGCCTTTTCCCGCGGCGGCTGGGGATCACCAGACGGCCAATGCCCGGGCCTATGCGAAACGGGGAGCTGCGGAGGTGGTTGCGGAGAAAAATCTTGGGGGGGCGGAGTTGGGGCAACGGATAGCAACCTTGATGGCGGAACCGAATCGGCGCGAAGAAATGAGGCTCCGTGCGAGGGAGCAGGATCAACCGCAGGCAGCGGAGAAAATCGCGGAGGTGATCAGTGGCATCCTTTGAACCGACCGATTGGACGCACGGCAAAAGAAGGATTCACCTCCTGGGTGTGGCCGGCTCCGGCATGGTGCCGTTGGCGGAGATCCTGATGGATGTGGGGCATGAGGTGACGGGTTCGGATTTGAAGCAGCTTCCGGAGCGGCTGGTGAAAAGGGGGTTGAAGTTCACCCGGGGGCATTCGGCGCAAGGCGTCGGGGAAGCGGAGGTGGTGGTCGCGTCGGCCGCGATCCCCGATGAAAACGTGGAGTGGGTGGAGGCCAAGAGGCGTGGAGTGCAACGCTTCCGCAGGGGAGAATTCCTGGGGCAGTTGGCACGGTTAAAAAAACTGGTGGCGGTCATGGGATCTCACGGAAAAACGACAACGGCGACGATGTTGGCCCAGATTTTTCAGGAGGCGGGCAAGGAGCCATGTTTTTATCTGGGGGGATATGCGCCCTCCCTCGGCGCCTCGGGGGGCTGGAGAAAAGGAGAGTGGCTAGTTGCCGAGGTGGATGAAAGCGAGGGGGCTCCGGTTGAGCTTCAACCCTGGGCGGCGCTTCTTTTGAACGCGGATCATGAGCATGTGGACCGATATGCGAACGAGGCAGCGGTGATCGGGGCGTATCGTGAAATTTTAAGCCGAGTCACGGGACCCGTGGTGGTGGTCGCAAAGGAGGAGCCGGCTGCTATGGAGTCGGCGGTCAACGTGAAAACCAAGGTGACCTTTGGTTGGGAAAAAAGTGACGCGGACTACGTGGGCGTGTGGCGGGGAGAGGATGCGGAGGGGGTGAGATTTGAGGTCAACGGTAAGGGAAAGAACCTGGGCCGGTTCTGCGTCGGCGCGACCGGAAAGCACAATGCCGGGAACGCGTTGGGTGCATTGGCCTTGGGAATGGAGTCAGGGATCGATCCGGAGAGGATCCGAAAGGGGTTGGAAATGTTCCGCAGGGCCGAGCGTAGGTTTGAAATCCTGAGGAGCGAGCCTGCTTTGGAGGTGGTGGATGACTATGCCCATCATCCGAGGGAGGTGGCGGCAACCTTGGCCGCGGCGAGGGTGCGGGGAAGAAAACGAGTGGTGGCGATCTTTCAGCCGCATCGTCACACGAGGCTGGCGACCTTCCTCGGGGGATTTGCCGAGGCCTTGTGCAAGGCGGATCGGGTGATCCTGCTGCCGGTGTACGCGGCGGGGGAAAAAATGATGGAGGGTGCGGGTTTGCCGCAGCTTGCCGCGAAGATTGCCGAGCTGGGGGGAGAGGTTCAGGTCGCGGGATCGACTCCGGAGTGTCGTTCGATCCTGGGGAAGAGCTGGGAGGAGGGGGATCTGTTTCTATTCATGGGGGCCGGGGATGTGACACAGCTGGCCCGAAAAGTGGCACAAGAATTTGAAACCTTTCGGAAGGTGCGGGATTTGGCGAAGGGGGAGGGAGCGGTGCGGTGGTATGAGCCGATGCAAAAGCACACCACGATTCGGATTGGAGGGCCGGCCCAAGTTTGGTTCGAGCCCGAGACCGAGGAGGCGCTGGGTCGCGTCGTCGCGATGTGCGGGGCCGAAGGGATTCCCCTCACCATCGTGGGCCGGGGCAGCAATCTGCTGGTTCGGGACGGGGGAATTCCAGGTGTTTGCGTGCATTTTGGGGCGCCAGGAATGAGCCGGATCGAGGTGGTGGGAGGAAAGATCCGGGCCGGGGCTGGAGCGCGATTGAAGCAGATTGTGGCCGTGGCCAAGGCGAACGGGATCACGGGATTGGAATTCATGGAGGGGATTCCCGGGGCGTTGGGCGGGGCGATGCGGATGAACGCGGGGGCGATGGAGTCGTGGACATTTGAAACCGTGGAGAGCGTGCGGGTGATGGACCGGAAGGGAAGGGTCAGCGAGGTGGTGCGGAAGGAGTTCGAGGTGAGGTACCGAAAAGTCCCGCGGCTGGTGGAGGAGATTGCGGTGGGGGCCGTCCTGCACGGCAAACCCGGGAATCCGGAAGAGATTGCCGAAAAACTGAAGAGGTACAGCCGAAAACGGTGGGATTCCCAACCCGCTGCACCGAGTGCGGGCTGCATTTTCAAAAACGCGGAGAAGATTCCAGCGGGAAAACTGATCGAGGAGCTGGGTTTGAAAGACACGCATGTGGGCGGGGCGAGGGTTTCCCCCGTGCACGGAAACTTCATCGTGAATCAGGGGGGGGCGAAGGCGGTGGATGTTTTGGCGTTGATGGAGCAGATCCGTGCCAAGGCGAGAACAGACCGGGGCATCGATCTGGAGCCCGAGGTGATCGTGGTAGGGGAGGACGAATGAAGCCGGAAAAGATGAAAGTCGCCGTTCTGGCGGGGGGAATTTCGCGGGAGCGGGAGGTCTCGCTGAGGAGCGGGGCTGCGGTGGTGAAATCGTTGCGCTCTGTCGGAGTCAAAGTCCTGGAGGTGGATGTCAAGGAGCGTGGGGTAAAAGTTCCGCAAGGAACCGACATCTGTTTCCTCTGTCTCCACGGAACGTATGGGGAGGACGGCACGCTCCAGCAGGAATTGGAGGAGGCCGAGATGGCTTTTACCGGCAGTGGTTCGGTCGCCAGTGCCCTGGCGTTTGACAAACTGAAGGCCAAAGAGGCGATGGTGGCGGCGGGGATTCCGATGGCGGAAAGCATGGAGTGGAGCAAGGAGAACGATTGGCAACCTCCCTACGTGTGCAAACCGGTGGCGGACGGATCAAGTTTTGGGGTTCATCTGGTGAGGAGTGAGAAGGATGCCGCTGCTGCCCGGAAGGAGGCGGCCAAGTGGAAGGGAGCGATGATGATTGAACGTCTGGCCGAGGGAGCCGAGATGACGGTTGGGATCCTGGGGGAGGATGCTCTGCCCGTGGTGGAGATCCGGCCGGGAAAAGGGTTCTACGACACAAAAAACAAATACACCGCGGGAGCGACCCAGTATCTGTGCCCTGCTCCCCTCGGGAAGGAGCAGGCGGAGGTCCTGAAAAAGATCGCCCTGGATGCGCATCGCGCCCTGGGCTGCGAGGTGCTTTCCCGGGTGGATCTGATTCTGGGGGTGGACGGGAAGGTGACCGTGCTGGAGGTGAACACCTTGCCGGGAATGACGGATTTAAGTTTATTTCCCAAGGCGGGACGGGCGGCGGGAATCGACACCGCTTCGCTGTGTTTGAAAATTTTGCAGCTCTCCTGGAATCGGACGAAGAAAGGGGCGATCCCATGAAATGGCAGCGGTTGCTATTCCTTGGATCCAAAAAGCAGCGGTTACGGCATCGCCGTGCAAGGCACGTGTTGGCGGCAAAAATGTCCGGAAGGAAGGCGGCGGGGGAGTTCAGCCGGCGAGTCGGGGCGATTCTGCTTTTGGCGGGGTCCCTGGCCACGGCGGCTTTGGTCACCTCGATCGGAATGGATGCGATCCTGGGGGCCCTGTTGTATCGGAATCCGGATTTTACCCTCCGACGGTTCGTCATCGAGCCCGCGAACAAGATTGGAAAAGGGGAGCTGGTGGCAGCGAGCGGAGTCAAGATCGGCCAGAACCTGCTGCAGATGTCCCTGGACGAAGTGCGAAGCTCGATCGAGAAAATCCCCCACGTGGCCTCCGTCCGGGTCGAGCGCCATCTCCCGGACACCTTGTACCTGATGGTCGAGGAGAGAAGACCCGTCGCCCTCCTCGCGCCAACCCCGACGGCGGGCACGCAGTTGGCGCAACCGATGTACTACATCGATTCCCGCGGTTTTGTCCTGAAGCCGAAGCCGGGGGAAAAGCTCATGGCGTTGCCGGTGATCCGCGGAATTTCATCGGATGAGGTGGTGGAGGGGGAGGTTTCGACCTACCCGGATTTGAAGGCGGCCCTGCTCTTCCTACGAGAAGCCTCCATGACCCCGGTGCGGGATGGATTGGACTGCTCGAAGGTCTTGCTGGAGGGGCCGGGAAGGTTCGTGGTGTCCACCCCGAAAGGTGGGAAAATCCGTTTTCGGGCCAGTTGTCTTTCCGAGCAGTTTGAGCGTTTGAATGTGATTTTTGAATATGCGGAAACCAAGGGTCGCACCGTGCAGACGGTGGATCTGACCCCCGAAAGAAACGTCCCCGTCACCTTCCTCAACTAAAACCAACGGAGAAACAGAACTATGATCATGCGAAGAACCCCCGCGGAAGAAATCCTGATTGCGACCGACCTGGGAACCCAAACGATGACCGTTGCGGTTGCTGAAATGGCGGAGGATGGCGCCCTGACGCTGCTGGGGGTTGGGGAGTCAGCCTCCGCGGGGATGCGCAAGGCAGAGGTGACGGATTTCGGATACGCCCAGTCGGCTGCCCGTATGGCGTTGGCCGAGGCGGAGCGAAGGACGCAGGCTGAGATCACGGAGGTTTACCTCTCCCTCAGCGGGACCCATCTGAGTTCGAGAAATGAAACTGTCCGGGGTGTCACCTTGGCGGAGGATGAGCATCGGGTGACGGAGAGCACGCTGGAGGAGCTGCACGCCCTGGGTGCGAATCTGCCGTTGGGCCGGGACCACGCGATTTTGCATGAACTTCTGCGCGGATACTCCCTGGATCGGGGGGTGGGGTCGACCCAACCCCTGGGGGTCCATACGGAGGTGATCGAGGCACATTATCACCTGGTGACGGGAAAACGGACCCGTCTGCAGACGGCGGTGCAGTGTGTGGCGGATCAGAGGATCCGGGTGAAGGGTTGCACCTTTTCCGCCTATGCATCGGGACTTGCGGTGCTGACGGATGAGGCGAAGAAGCGGGGTGCGGTTGTCGTCGACCTGGGGGCGGGGGTCACCGATGTCTCCGTTTGGAGGGATGATGCGGTCGTTCACTCGGCGGTGCACGGGGTGGGTGGAGATCACCTGAGCCAGGACCTTTCGATCGGATTGGAAATTCCGTACGCCAGGGCCGAGAAGCTGAAAAAGGAGATCGGATCGGTCGTTTTGGAGCCGATGGAAAAGGATGAGAAGATCACCCTACCGCGGGAGATCAGTTTCGATGGCCGATCCTTCTTCAAAGAGGCGATGGTCCAGATCCTGCAGGCACGAATGGCGGAGATCTGGCAGATGATCCGGGATGATCTCGAGGAGCAGAATCTTTGGAGCGCGGTGGAGACGGAGGTCGTCGTCACGGGGGGAGGGGCACGGCTGCGGGGATTGGGACGGTTGGCCTCCGAGATTCTTCCCCGTCCCGTGCGGATCGGAAGGGCCCGGGATTTCCTAGGGGAACAAAGCGATCTGGAAAGACCCGAATTCTCGACCGTTCTGGGAACGCTGAGGTATGCGGCGGAATGTGAACGACGGGAGGCAAGCCAGGTCAAGGGCTGGCGCAAAATCCAAAAATCCCTGGGACGAGTGGTCGCAGGGATGCGCTTTTTGTAAAGAAAGGAAACCAAGACATGAACCCATCCACCCATCCAACATCCTCGGTAGCAATCCTTGCGGTAGGCGGAACGGGGGCCGCCGTTTTGGACAACCTTGCAGTCGCTTGCGAGGGGGAACATCGGACCCTTTGTATCGACACGGACGCGCTGGCCTTGAGAGGCACGGTGGCGGGAAAAAAGATCCTGGTCGCCCCCGAACGGGTTCATGGAATGGGAACGGGCGGGGAGAAGGAGTTGCTGGATGGACTGAGTCTGGAGGAGGGGGACAGCTTGGACCCGCTGCTTGCGGGGATTCAGACCGCGATGGTGGTTTTATCGGTCGGTGGCGGAACGGGATCGGCGCTTGGACCCAGCCTGGTTCGGCGGTTGAAGAGGCAGGGGACGGAGGTGGTGGTCCTTGCGGTCAGCCCGTTTGGCTTTGAAGGCCCCAGAAAGAGGGAGCGATCGGAGAGGTGTCTCCGCGAGCTGAGACAAGTGGCGGATGCCGTGCTGGTGTTCAGCAACGAGCGGTTGTTGGAGACGTCGATGGCCAAAGATCTGAGGGAGGCACAACGTTCGTTGGACAAGGCGCTCGCAAAGACCCTCCATGGTCTTTCCCATGTGATGGAAAAAGGGGGCCTGGTGCATTTGGGGGCGGCTGAGTTGAAGGAGGCGGTGGGTCAAGGGGCCGACGCCGTAGGGCTATTGGAAAATGCGTGGACGGGGGTGGCGGAGGCCTCGGGAGAGGGTAGGGAGGAGGCGGTGATCGAGGCGGTGGTGGAGGACATCCTTTTGGAGGATGGGAGGGCCTGGAAGGACGGGAACCGGATCTTGCTGAGCGTGATCACCGGTCCGGAAACCTCCCTGCAGGACTTTCACGGTTTTCTGGAAAAGATCCGCAGGAGGCTGCCCGTCGACCTGCCGATCTCGGCCGGAGCCGCGGTGGACCCGGAGCGAAGTGAATGGATTGGGGTCACCCTCCTGGTCACGAGAAGGTGCGAGGAGACGGTGTTGCCCAAGTTGGAGGAGAAAAAGGAGGAGGCGAGTGCGCCGACGGATGCGGGAGAGGCCAAAGGAAAAAGGAAAAAGCGGTTTGTTGCGGCACAGGGGGAGCTGGAGTTCGACCGAACCCCGAGCCGATTCACGCGGACCAGCCCGAGTGTGCGCGGGGCGGAGGATTTGGACCGGCCTACGTTTCAACGAAAAGGAATCGTGCTGAGAGTCTGAAAGTTTGGGTAGGAACGATCCTCCGGATCGTCCGATCAAGAGACAGGCCGCAGCGATGGGAGGGTACATCGGCCGACCGGGACGGTTGGCCCTACCGTGGTGAAATTGTTAAATGAGGCGGGTGAGAACAGCCTGCCCTACCCAATTTCACGGATTTACGCTACGCTCGGAAATGGTCGGCAAAGTCGCGTTGAGTTTGTTGGTTCTTGGATCCACGTTTGCTTCAGCGCAAGAGACCAACCGTCCCTCCTTTCAGTTGGGCATCGATGTGTTGGCCGACCGGGGTTTCCGGGAGTTGAAGGGGAAAAAGGTCGGATTGGTGACCAATCCATCAGGGGTGGATGGTCAGGGTGTGCCTTCGTGGCGGAGGTTGCGGGAGGCATCCGGGGTGAATCTGGTGGCGCTGTATGGTCCCGAGCATGGGGTATTTGGGAGGGTGGGGGCCGGGGACAAGGTTTCGGGGGAAAAGCACGGTGAAGATCGGAATCATGACGGCAAGATCTCCAAGGATGAGGAGACGGGAATCCGGGTGTTCTCC
>RFMG01000135.1 GCA_009927835.1 Verrucomicrobiota bacterium
GAGGCATACGGGGTGTCGCACCAGTCACAGCGCAGGTTGCATCCGGAAGTGCGGATAAAGACGGAGGGAACGCCGGCCAGGAGGCCCTCCCCCTGAATCGAGTGGAAGATTTCCGAGATCCGCATGGGATCAGCTTTCGGGATCTGGTTTTGGCGGAATGGGCGGGGTGGTGACGTAGGGGGTAGGATCCGAAATTCCCGCCTTCAGAAAGGCTTCCCGTCGTTCGATACAGGTGCCGCAGGTGCCGCAGTGGAGAAGGCCGCCCTTGTAGCAGGACCAGGTGCGTGCGTAGTTGACTTTGAGTTCGGCTCCCCGCCTGACGATCGCGGCTTTATCCATCGCGACAAAGGGGCGCAGAAGTTGGATGTTGGCGTAGGTGCCCGCATCGATCGCCTGGGCCATGGGGTTGAAAAAAGATTCGCGACAGTCCGGATAGATGGCGTGATCGCCGGAGTGGGCCGCAATGGCCACGGCCTCGGCCCCGATGCTTTCGGCATAGCCGGCTGCCAGGGAAAGAAAAATGCCGTTCCGAAACGGGACGACGGTTTTTTTCATCGTCAACTCCTCGTAGTGACCGTCGGGGATTTTGCCGCCGGACTTCAGCAGGTCGGACTTGAAGGTTTGGGCCAAAAAGGTGAGCGGCACGATCGGGTTTTGAATGCGGAGGCCACGGCACTGGTCGGCGGCGCAGGGAAGTTCGCGGGCGTTATGTTTGGCTCCGTAGTCGAAGCCGAGGGCAGCGACGACCTGCTCGGTGGCGGCCATGTGATGGAGGACGGTGACCG
The DNA here is from genome assembly GCA_009927835.1 of Verrucomicrobiota bacterium. Taxonomy (GTDB): domain Bacteria; phylum Verrucomicrobiota; class Verrucomicrobiia; order Methylacidiphilales; family Verrucolacustridaceae; genus Verrucolacustris. Next base: position 786 of record RFMG01000135.1, read on the forward strand.
AGTCGAGGCCTCCCGAGAGAAGAACGACGACTTTCATGGGAAGAAGGGATTGTGGGCGAGTTCGTGGCCCACGGTGGTCAAGGGTCCGTGGCCGGGCAGGAGAATTGTTTCAGGCGGCAGGGTCAGAACGGCCGTCCGGATCGCCTCCAAAGCCGGGCGGTAGCGCGAACGAATTCCGCCCACCGAGCCTGCGAAAATCACATCGCCGACAACCGCAAGAGGGTTATCCAGGCCCTGAATCTCATACACCGTCCCGCCCTGGGAGTGGCCCGGGACCGTGTGGGCGGTGATCGTCAGGGCGCCGATTTTAAAACGTTTTCCATTTTCAACGGGTTGGCATCCCTCCACGGGTTCAGCTTCCGGGGCGAAGGCGGCGGATTTGGTTTTCTCACGGATGCGGTCAAGTTCGAGCACATGGTCTCCATGGGCGTGCGTGAGGAGAATTTTGTCCAACTTGAGTTTGTGTCGTTCGAGCGCGGCAAAGAGGGGGTCGGCATCCGTGCCGGCATCGAAGGCCACGGCCTTGAGGGATTTGGGGTCCCAGACGAGGTAGTGATTCACGGCCATATCGGCGAAGGGGGTGGTGAATTTCAAGACTGTGGCGGGCAGTGCGACTGCCGGGGGGTTCCAGGCACCGTTGGCCAGGGCGATGACAGAATCAGGCCGAAGGGAGAGCGTGCGGGCGACCCGCTCCAGGGCCGTGGGTTCGCGCCGGCCGGCACGGAGGTGATTCAGGTCGGGAACGGTGATTTCGGCGAGTTTCACGAGATCCCGATCGGTGATTCCCTGGGCCTTTTGGGCCTTGATGAGAACGTCGAGGTGGGTGTCTTCCAAATTCATGGGAGGAGGCCTGCGGTTTTCAAAAAAAGGTCGCTTGAGGAGACGGGAGACTCCTGAAGCTCCGGCGGCGGGGTGGGAAGTTCGAACCAGGAGCGACAGCCGGAGAGGGACGGAGAGAGGGGAAGACGCCAGACGGGAGCCAGTGAAAAAGCGCGGATCAGGGCGAAGTGGAGGAGTTTTTGGTCACGGGACTCGAAATGTTCCCGGATGGTGGCGGGATCGTAGGCGGTGAGGGGGAGGAGTTTTGCAATGGGAGGCCAATCCAGAAGGTCGCCGGCCCGGATCACTTCCACCCGAAGGGACACGGGAAAGTCAGAGGCAGGATGTTTCGAACCCTTTTCATGATATCGGGTGGGGAGGAGGTAGAAGGATTTCGTGTGGAACCCGCTGTCGGCAGTCGATTCGCGCAGGCCGGCTTTTCGAAAGAGGATCGTTTGGCGTCCTTCGGCCACGGCGGCACATACGGAGGAGAGCTCCTTGAATCCATGAATCATGAGCGGTGGACCTTGGGGATGAGAAGCGGGTAGTTCCTGGCCAGATAGTAAATGCCGGAGCCGGCCGTGACGATGGCGGTGACGAGGACCGCAAGGTCGAGAAGGGTGCGACCCCAGGGGAGGGGAGGTTCGATGGCCATCAGGAGAAGTCCAAGAATCGCGGTGACCATCTGGGTTACGGTTTTATGTTTCCCTATTTTTTCGGCAGCCAGGACGACTCCCTTTTGTCCTGCGACGAGCCGGATTCCTGTGATCAGAAACTCCCGGGCGACCACAAGGGAGACGAACCAGACGGGAAGAAGGCCTGCGCCAAGAAGACCGATGAAGGCGATGGTGACCAGAAGCTTGTCCGCGAGGGGGTCGAAGAGGCGGCCAAAGTCCGACTCGATTTTCCATTTTCGGGCGAGGTGACCGTCCAGCCAGTCGGTGAGGGCGGCGGTGACAAAGAGGGCCAGAGCGAGCCAAGCGGTCCACAAGGGCACGGGTGGATGGGCACAGGCCTGAAGAAGGATCAGCAAAACAAAGGTGGCGATGACGCGGCTGATCGTAAGCCAATCGGGAAGGGTCATGCCATGGAGTTTAGGTTTAAGTGAAGAGGGAAGAAAGATTAAGCGATCAGGTCGTAGATTGTGTGGCCGGTGATGGTGACTTCGGCAAAGGTTCCGGGAGACAGGGGATTTTGGAGGAGAACTTTGCCATCCACGTCCGGGGCATCGGCCTCGGTGCGGGCGGTGTCGGGGGTATCGACCAGAACGCGGACCTTTTTCCCGACCAGGGAGGCGGCGCGCTCCTTGGCAATTTTCTGTTGGGCGGCCATGGCTTTGCGATAGCGGGATTTTTTGACCGTGGCTGGGGATTTGGCCGTCCATTTTGGCTGCGCGGCTGCCTTGTTCCTGGGAGTAGGTGAAGATCCCCATCCTGTCGAATTTGGCCTCCTCGATAAAACCCAGGAGGGTCTCAAACTGGGCATCGGTTTCCCCGGGGAAGCCGGCAATGAAGGTGGTGCGGATGGCAAGGCCGGGAATGCCGGCGCGCAGACGTTTCACAAGATCGCGAATATGCGCCTCGGACGTTTCCCGGCGCATGTCGCGCAGCATCCCTTCCTCGACATGTTGAAGGGGCATATCGACGTAGCGGGCGACTTTCGGAAGGCGGGCGATGGCAGCGATCAGTTCATCCGACCAGTGGGCGGGGTGAGTGTAGAGAAGCCGGATCCAGAAATCCCCCTTCACGCTGGAGAGTGCCTCGAGAAGACCGATCAGGTTTTCCCCGCGGGCGGCGGTGACTTGGGCGCGGGGACCCCGTCCCTCGGTCCAGCGATCCATTCCGAAGTAGGTGGTGTCCTGCGAAATTAGCAGTAGCTCCTTCACGCCTTCGCCGACCAATTGCTCCGCTTCGCGACGGATGGATTCGATGGTGCGGCTGCGGTGTTTCCCGCGCATCTGGGGAATGACGCAGAAGGAGCACGGGTGGTTGCATCCCTCGGCAATTTTGACATAGGCGAAGTGTTTCGGGGTGAGGCGCCAGCGGGGGGTGTTGAAATCGGGGATGTAGACGGGGAGATGATCGGGGACGAGGTTTTCAGGCGCGGCTCCCGGAGAACGGGACAGGACACGGCGGACGATGGGGGCGACCTCCTCGAGCTGATCGAGGCCGATGAAGGCATCGACCTCGGTGAGCTCCCCGGTCAGCTCGGTGGAAAAGCGTTGGGACATGCAGCCCGCGACAATCAGGCGCTGATCGGCCCGGCGACGATGCAGGCCGCGATCGCGGTGGGCCTCGAGAATGGCGGAGATGCTTTCGGTTTTTGCGGAATCGATGAAGGCGCAGGTGTTGACGATCAGGACGTCGGCTTCGGCGGAGTCGGAGGTAAGGTCGATCCCGGCCGACCGGAGGTGGCCCAGCATGATTTCGGAATCGACGAGATTCTTCGCACAACCGAGGGAGATCAGACCGACTTTGGTGGCCATGGGGGAAGGGGGCGCGAAACGCGCGCGTCAGCGACCGGCGGGGAGGCGGAAGGTTTGGGGGCCGGGTTTTTCGTACGGACCGAAATTCGAATCATTGAAAATGATTTCGGCATCCGCCGCCTCCCGGGTGGTGACAACAAACGCATCGCCGGACCAAGCGGGGTCGTCCTTGGCGGGAACGACATCATCCTCGTCGATCGTATCCTCAAAAAGTTGGACCTCTTTCCCGTCGCGGATGGCGACGATGCGGACCCAGGTGTCTTTTCTCGCCTTGATCCGAAGCTGTTGGGGGGCGGCCGGGGCCGGCGTGGGGTTGTTCTCGGAGGTTTGCACCATCGGCAGGGAGGAGAGGGCTTCCCCTTGCTTGGCGACCGGGATGGAGGAGGAGGTTCCTGCCGCGGGTGCGGAGGAGGGGAGGGTTGATTTTTCGACCGCACCGATCGGGGCGAGGGAGGAGGGATCTTTCGGCGATTTGACGGGCCAGACGCGGTAGAGCTGGATTCCGACGACGCTGAACACAAAGACGCCCACCAGGCCCATAACTCCCAAACCGATGCCTCGGGTGGTGAGGATGGGCTCGGCGGCGCGGGTGGGGAGGGACTCGAGCATTTCCGGCCGAAGATCGAGGATCGAGTCCTCCGGTTCGGAGAGGGGCTGGAAATCACGCAGGATTTTTTTGGGATCGAGGCCGAGCTCGCGGGAGTAGATGCGGAGGAAGCCGCGGGCGTAGGCCACGCTTGGAAATTTGTCGAAGTCCCCGGCCTCGAGGCGGCGGATGACATTGAGGTGAAGGCGGGTGCGGGCGGAGGCTTCCTCCAGAGACCAACCGAGCCGAAGGCGGGCGACGCCCAGTTGGGAGGCAACGGGATCGGTGGATTCCGCGGCGTCAACAGTGGCAGAGCTTTTTGTTCTCATAATTGGACTTGGTCGAGGTCGACAAGGATCTCGCGATCCTTGGCTCCATCGCGGGGTCCAATAATACCTCGGGTCTCGAATTGATCAATCACCCATGCGGCACGGCCGTACCCCAGTCCCAACCTCCTCTGCAGCAACGAGGTGGAGGCGCGCTTTTCGAGTTTCACCACCTCGAGGGCGCTTTGGAGGAGATCCTCGTCTTTTTCGGAGAGTTCTGCGTCTCCGGAGGAGGGTTTGGTCAACTTGGCATGAATTTCCTGTTCGTAGAAAGGTTTGGCCTGGCCGGCGATGAAGTCGATGACGCGGGCGACCTCCTCGTCGGATACGAACGCACCCTGGGCGCGGATCAGCTTGCTGGCACCCGGGCGGAGATAGAGGAGATCCCCTTTGCCGAGGAGGTTTTCGGCGCCTGATTCGTCGAGAATGACACGGGAGTCGACCCCGGAGGGGACCTGGAAGGCGATCCTGGCGGGGACGTTGGTTTTGATAACCCCGGTGATCACTGCGGCACGCGGGGTTTGGGTGGCGATCACCAGGTGGATCCCGGCGGCGCGGGCTTTGGCGGAGAGGAGGGCGATGGCGTTCTCCACATCGGCGGGAGCAACCTGCATCAGGTTGGCCAGCTCGTCGATGATGACCACGATATAGGGGAGGCGATCGGGAAGAGGCTCCTCGGGGGATGGCGGCGGGGGCGTTTCCCCCGTTTCCATTTGCGGGGCAAGATCGAGCTCCTCGACCCGATGGGGGACGCGGACCCGGGTATTGAAGGCGGCGATGTTCCGAACGCCGGCTTTCGCCATGTAGCGGTACCGTTTTTCCATCTCAACGATGACCCAGCGCAGGGCGAGGAGAACTTTTTTCGGTTCGGTGACGACGGGAACGACGAGGTGGGGGAGGCGGTTGTACACCTGAAGCTCGACGACCTTGGGGTCGATCAGGATGAGGCGCAGATCGTCGGGGCTGAAACGGTAGAGGAGGCTGAGGAGAAGGGTGTTGATGCAGACCGACTTTCCGGAGCCGGTGGTGCCGGCGATCAGGGCGTGGGGGAGATCGGCCAGGTCATCGATCAGGGTTGCTCCGTAGACGTCCTTTCCGAGGGAGACGGGGAGGTGGGCGTTGGAGGAGTTCCACTCGGCACATTCGATGAGATCGCGGAGGAGAACTTTCACTTTCGAGGGGTTGGCGACCTCGATGGCGACGGTGTCGCGACCGGGAACGGGGGCGAGAATGTTGATCCGCTCCGCCTTCATCGAGCGGGCAAGATCGCGTTCGAGGTTGCAGATTCGCTCCACGCGGATGCCCGGGGCGGGGTAGAGTTCGTACCGGGTGATGGTGGCGCCGCGGGTGATGTCCCCGGGGCTGACCTCGATATCGAAGTGGGAGAGGGTCTCGACGATCCGTTGCTGGTTGGCTTTCAGTTCGTCCTCGGAGAAGGTGGGGCGAACGTCTTTTTCCGATTTCTGAAGAAGGTCGATGGGGGGAAGTTTGTATTTGTCGTAGGTGGGGCGGGTGGAGGCGGG
>RFMG01000047.1 GCA_009927835.1 Verrucomicrobiota bacterium
GGCAAAAGGGCAAAGTCCGATCCGCAATGGCGTCGAATCAGATCAGCCACGGGTTCGCGAAATTCTAATTTTTTTACCGAAACCTTGATCGCCATCTCCCATGCGCTGGCTGCGCTGAAAAAAACCTCATTTTTACTATCCATGAGCTTCCTTTTGATATTTTGGGGAAGGCGACCGTCCCCCTCGGCAAACCAGATAAAGATTTGGGTGTCTAAAAGAAATCGACTCATTCCTTACATGTAATCTTTAAAATCCTCGAGCGGTTCGTTAAAGTCTGGAGCCATGTAGATCAGAGAGCCTTTACTGGCCCCAAATTTTCTCGGCCCCTTGCTCTCTATCGGCCTTAACTCCGCCACCGGCTTCCCCCTCCTTGTCAGCACAATCGTGCCCTCCGCCTGGACCTGATCAACCAGGGTCGCAAGATGCGTCTTCGCCTCAAACAATCCAACTGTCTTCACATGAACAAACTAGTTTATCAAACCAGTTTGTCAAGAACTTAGGTTATTTTAACGATTCTTCCGCTCTGGCTCCCTGATTCCAGCGCCGCCAACTCCAAAATCTGCCCGACCACCTCCTCCGGCCTTTTTCCTCCCTTGTGCATTTCGGTGTCGAGGAACGGTGGCTCCACTGCGTTGATGATCACATCCACACCCTTCAGCTCGTAACCCACTGCCTTGGTCAACGAATCGAGAGCACACTTCGAGGCACAGTACGCCGACGCTTTCGGCAAATGTTTGATCGGAGCACTGATGTTCACGATCCGTCCAACCCCCCGCTGAATCATTCCCGGCAAAATCGCCCGGATCAGCAAATACGGACCCCGCACATTGGTGGCCATGATTTTGTCCCACTCCTCGATCGGCAACTCCTGCACCGCCTTCAGCCCGGTGATGATCCCCGCGTTGTTGATCAGGATCTCAATCGACCCCGTCTTCTCCGCCTCTTTCACCCCCTTCTCCACGGATTTGGGATCGGTGACGTCCATTTGCACAGCCGTGCCCACACCTCCGGCCTTGATTACCTCATCGGCGGTTTGTTGAATCCGCTCCTTTCTCCTCCCCGCACAGATCACCTTTGCACCCGCCTGCCCTGCCGCCACCGCCAGTGCCTTCCCCAGCCCAGATCCCGCTCCCGTGATAAGAATGATTTTATTTTTAAGATCCATCGCTTTTAACCTCCAATTAATGCGGTGACTTTGGCAGCAGCTTCCTCGACCACTTCCTTCGGCACCTTGGTGATGAAAACGGCACGCCGATCCCTCCAATCCAGACAACGCAGATGATCACTGAGAACAACGCCTTGGATCTCTAGTCCCGCGGGCAAGCTGCACTCAAAAGGGTAATCCTTCCTACGGCTCGTGATGGGGCAGATGAGCGCCAAACCGGTTCTCTGGTTATATGCACTCGGGCTTAATACAAGTCCGGGCCGATGTCCTGCCTGTTCCCTGCCCGCCTGAGGAGTGAAATTCAGCCAAACCGCATCGCCCCTCTCCGGGACATAGGATGCGGCCCTCACCAAACCTCGGCCCCCCGGTGGGCACCCCAGTCGGTTTCCTTGTGTAACCCGTTCTTTTTGATTTTTCGGATCAGGGATTTGGCCTCAAAGGAGGGTTTCGCAGGCTGAATGGTCAGTTTGTTGTCGGCCA
>RFMG01000017.1 GCA_009927835.1 Verrucomicrobiota bacterium
TAAGGGTTAAGAATATCGGAAAAAAGGGGGACCTGCAACGCCTCCGGGCGGGGTGAATTCTGAATTGAGCCAAGGGAGTGGGGATGCATTGTGGGGGAATGGGAAAGATTCGATCTTTTTCGGAAGGAGGTCGCGGGAGATGAGCTTTTGGGATGATTTTCGAAAATTTGCCGTCCGGGGAAACGCGCTGGACCTGACCGTCGGCGTGGTGGTGGGCGGGGCCTTCGGAAAAATCGTAACTTCCCTGGTGAATGACATTGTGCTGCCCCCGATCGGTTTGTTGATGGGGAAGGTGGATTTTTCAAACCTGTTTCTTGTTCTCGGGCCGGGCTCGTATTCGAACCTGGAGGAGGTGAGGAAAGCCGGGGTACCGGTGTTGTGTTACGGCTCCTTTTTAAGTTCCGTTTTGGATTTCATGATTATTGCATTTTGTATTTTTCTGGCGGTCCGCTGGCTGGAGCGGTTTCGACTTCTTCCCTCTTTGGTGATGGGGGATGGGCCCCTGACCCGGTCGGAAAAACTCCTGGAAGAGATCAGGGACGAGCTACGTGGAAACAAAAAGCGAAGTTAGGAGTGGGGATGGAGGGGCGGTGCCGGAGGTCCCCGGCCTCCAGATTTCCGGAAGTGTGGGACTGGACCAGGACGGGGTGATCCGGGCGTTGGTGAAGGGGGATGTTCGTTCCAGCAACAAACTGGTGGTCGCCCGTGATTCGGTGGTATCCGGGTGGGTCCAGGCGAGGGATATCCGGTTGGAGGGGCGGGTGGACGGGGGAATCGAGGGCACGGGGAGGGTCTGGTTGACGCGGGGCTCGATTTTGCGGACGCGTTGTGTGGCGAAGGAGCTTCGGATCGATCCGGGAGCGATTTTTGCGGGTGAACTGAGGGTGGGGGAGTAAAGTGCCACCCTCGTTGACCAAAATTGAGGTGCGTTGCCCGGAGTGCGGTCACGCCCAGTTGGAGTCGGAAAATTTTATTTCAACGGTTTGCCGGAGCTGCAGTTTTTACTTCAAGTCCTCCCTTGCGGCGCAGCCGGTTCGAAAAAAAACCCGTCGGACGACGGCTCAAAAGAAGGAGTTAACCTGCGCGGATTGCGGAGCGGTTCAGATGGTGGCGGAGGAGGCCCTCTCCTCCGTATGCCTGGAGTGCGGGCGGCATTTGGAACTGGGGCATCGGGCGATCGAGGGGGAGCATCTGGGAAATTTGAGTCTGGAGGGGGAGTTGCTCATCGCCGCGAAAGGAAACTTTGGAGGAGCCAAGGCGAGGGCGGCCAGGATTGTTCTCCAAGGAAGGGCGAGCGGTTTTCTCGAGGCTGCGGAGTGGCTGAGGGTGGAGGGTCAGTCCAAAATCCGCTCCGGGGCCAGTGGGGAGAGGCTGGAGATTCTGGCTGGGGCCAGTCTGGAGGCTGCGGATCTCCTGCATTTTCAATCCGCCGTGATCGAGGGTGAATTGCGTTGCGCAACGATCCGCCTGGATGGGGCCTTGCGCGTTGGGCCTCACGGAAAAGTGATTGCGGAGAAGATCCTTTTCTCCGAGCTGACGGTGGACAGCGGCGGCCGTCTCGCCGGATGGGGAGAGGCAAGGGAGGTGGCCGCCGACTCCCGGGGTGGGGGAGAGGTTATCTCGACTTTGGAGCCGGGGTGAGCCTGCGGAAAACAGGGGCGAACTCCGGGGCTGCCGATTTGCCATCGATCGGATCGGAGCGTCCGCGGAAGACGGCGGCCTCCGCGACAATGAATTTCGCCGTCTGAACGTCGCCAAAAAGCTCAGCCTTGTCGCACACCTCGACCGATTCGGTTGCGATGATGTTTCCCTGCACTTTCCCGCGGATGATCACCTTGGCGGCCTGGATTTCGGCCTTAATGACGGCTTCGGAGCCGATGGTGAGGGTGCCTTGCGAGATGATTTCCCCTTCAAAGATGCCGTTGAATTCCAGGCTCCCGTCAAACGCAAGGGTTCCCTTGATCTCCACTTGATCGGTGATCATGGCCGTACGAGGGGAGGATGAATCGATGCGGGACACATTTTCTTTCTGAGTTTCAGGATAGCTGAAGGTGGCGTCCAATGTCTCGCCTTTACGGCCGTTGGTGCGGTTAAACATATTACGTATATTATCTGTTAAAGTATAAATATGTAAAGGCTTTTCAATCGGGGGTTTTGCCCGTCCTTGACAGTGCATGTCCCCATCTCCCAACCTGTTTTGCGTGATTCATCATCTCAAGTTGATCCATTTGAAGCCTGGATTGCCGCCCCAGCGGGTGGAGGAGATGATGACGGAGAGCAGGATTCGAATCCTGAAAATCCAGGATGTTTTGAGCTTGGCCTGTGGAAAAAAAATCCCCGGCAAGGAGGAAACACCTCACGATCTCTTCCTGGCGTTGGAGTTTGAGAACAGCCTGAAACGGACCGCCGCGTTTGATCACCCTCTTTATCAGCAGTTTGAGGCTCAGGTGTTGAGGCCGAATGCCCAAAAAATCGAGGTT
>RFMG01000103.1 GCA_009927835.1 Verrucomicrobiota bacterium
GTTCGTGCGCCGGAAAAAGTCTGAGCGGCCGGAGCGTCGGTCCCGTACTCCACCAAGAAGCCGAGCCTAGAGCTCGTGGGCAGGTCGTTCCACTTTCCCGTGCCCACATAAAACTGAGCGTAATCCTCGCTTCCACCATAGTTGTTGGGCTCGCCAGGGTTCCAATTTGCAAATCTGCCTGAGGGTGCAGACCCACCAGAAAGCCCATTCCAAAAGGTGATTCCCGCCTCAGGACCATCCATCCACTTCCACACCCCGTCGGTCACCGAATCGGACCCTCCAATCCAGACATCCGCGCCGATTTTGGTCAAAACGAAGCTATTTTCAGCAGCCGAGGTAAGATTCGCCAAGTAACCTGAAAGGCCATTGAATGTCTTGCTCAAGGCGAGGGCCCGGGCCTGCGCCCAAGTATAGGAACCCGACACGTACTCATAGTAGTGCCCGCCAAATGAAATGGCTGATCCAAGCGTCACCTTAAATCCCCGTTCCGCGGTGGATGTGCTGGTGGTCGAAAAAGTCACCGCCCTCAGGGCCGACTGATACGCCGAAGCACTGCCCGACCCGCTTAAAGTCAGAATTCCTTTTGTTCCGTCATAAACCCCCGTAATGCTCCCAATGCCTGAAGTTAGGGCCAGCGTATCTCCGGGCGCAAAGCCCGCCTCAATCTGAATCGTGGCCCCGGAAAATGTGTCTCCACCAGTAACGGTCAAACTGTCATCTAACGGAACCGCCCCCTGTAGTAGCCTGTAAGAACCAGAAGCAGCGGACAGGGTAATCGTTGCCGGCTGAATCGGAGTACTTGTCGCCAACAGCGGATTCGTTCCAGCGGCAACTTCGACACCGTCCGGGGCCCCATCGCCATCGGTGTCCGCCAAACTTGGATTGGTTCCGTAAACATTCACTTCCTGCCCGTCCGTTAATCCGTCCCCATCCGTGTCCGGATTGTTCGGATTTGGGTCGATCGCATCGTCCAACCCGTCCCCATCGGCATCCACCAGCAGGGTGGCCACGCTGGCCCCCGACAACCCGCTCGACGGCTCGGACACTCCGGCGGTCAACCGAATGTTGTCGATATCCACTTCCGACTGGGGATTGCCGGGGTTGTCGATTTCCAGAAAGCGAATGATCAGAGGTTGGCCCACCAAACCGGCATTCGCTGAGTTATTGGCGACCGAGGCAACATACGTGGTGGAGTAATCAAGAAAAGTCCCTCTTGATCCGGCCGGTTCCGGGGCCACATCCCGGCTGGTCAGAAGAGTGCTGCCGGCAAACAACTGCATGCGGAGGGTGTTGTTATAAGTCCCGTTTCGGGTTCCACGGGCCACGGTGAGTGTGTAATCCGTGCTCAACGAGAAGGTTGAGGACAGGGTCTGCTGAATCCCCTGCCCGGTGGTGGCAGAGCCGAAATAAAAAACATTCGGGCCT
>RFMG01000146.1 GCA_009927835.1 Verrucomicrobiota bacterium
GCTCGGCGCCGAATCAGCGGATTGAAGTCGGAAAAACATATCCAGACCCCCGGCGGTACCTTCTCCCCTCAAAAGATCATCGCCCGCTGAGAATACTTTACGCCTCGCCCACTTCCTGAAGGGCACGCAACTCGACCGCTTCCGAGACCCAAAATCCAGCTTCCTGCTTGAGACGAGCAAAAAGCGGGCGAAGCTCAGGAAGAAGTTTCCTGGTTTTGGCCTCAACCAAAAGCCCCATCACACCCAAAGGTTGCAAGCCAAGCTGTCTAGCTGCACGCCGTCCCAGTTTTTCATCAATCAGAATGGTGGAGCCGTGCTCTAGGGCTAACGCTAAAGCATGGATTTCTCCAAGCCCAAGATGCCAGTTTTCCATGGAAGGAAGCTTCGGGTTCTTGGGTTGATGAACTTCCGCCCACTGAGGCCACGCTACACTTTTAAATCTCAAATCCGTTCGTACTAGATTCTCAAACTCCAGCTTCACTTCAGCCGGAGCCCAAACCTGCTTGAAAAAGACCCGTAAGATCTCCTGCTGGCCGATCAGACAAAGATTAAGAAGGACGGAAGTATCCGAGACAACCGTCACGCGGCGACCGGGCTCCGAAGGAAGGCCAGATCGGATTCCAAATCGCCTGTGTCATAGGCCCGGGGGATAGAGCGATTACGCAACTCTTCCTGGAAACGAACGATACCGACCCCGGCAAGATGAGCAGCGGTAACGGATGTGATTTTTCCCTCCCGGTACATTCCGCAGGCCAAATCCATCCGCAGTTCATCAGCAGGGATTCCAGCCAAGGCCGGTTCATCAGCTAGTGTTAAGGTCATGGGGTCAATCTTAAGGGCTAAATGGAAGGGTTCAAGCTATGTTGCCTTTTCCCAAACTCCTCATAACCGCGTGAATTCTCAACTGCTTCGCTCATTCCAATGACGTAAGAAACAAGGAAGTTTAGCCGAAGTGAGTCCACATTCTCAAAACTTTGACAGTCTTGATAGAATCCAACACTTGATAAACCAACCGATGCTGAATGTTAATTCTGCGGGAATAGGCGCCCGCCAAATCACCCGCCAACTTCACATAGGGCGGGGAATTCTGATGCGGATTCTTAGTAATAATATCCAAAAGCTTTTGGGCTTAAGGCTTCAGATGGGTTAATGCCAGCTTCTTGGCATCTTTGTGAGCCTGCTGGATGTAGACCAGCGTCCAGATCATCTTACCAAACCAACTTCTTGGAACACTTCCGCACCGGCTCCTTCATTCCCTTTGTGATGCATTTTTTCATGCCGGGAATGGAACTAAGATAAAGTGTCTCCTGCAAAGCCCTCCAATCATCCTCCGCAATCAATACGGCAGACCCCCGTTTACCCTGGATCTGGATGGCCTCGTGAGACTCGTTTACCTCATCTACTAAAGAGTAGATATTCTTTCTGGCTTCGGTGGCTGTAAGAGTTGTCATGGCGTACGCAATAACGAACTTTCTAAAAGTTTCCCGTAAATACCACTCTTATCGGCAAACCCTGTCACGG
>RFMG01000026.1 GCA_009927835.1 Verrucomicrobiota bacterium
CCCATTTGCCTTTTGGAAGCTCGCCTGGTTCCGCAACTTTATGGTCAATGGCCTGGTCGCCGGTGGCATAGCGCTCGGTCGGAACGTTGGCGTCCCAAAGCTCCATCTCCAGCTTCTCGTTTCCGGTGGCCGTCTTGACCCAGACGGAAGCTTCGTAGACCCCCGGTTCGAGATCGATTCCGCTTAAAACGGGGTCGAACGACCAGGTGTAGCCGGTGGGCGACTTCCCGCCTGCCGGAAAGGAGAATTGGAGGGCGGAGGATCCGGTGTGCGTGTTTTCCCCGGCCTTGCCGTTGGTCACAGCGCCGGGGGGCTTGTCCCCCGAAAAAAGGATCCGCCATCCGACCGGACAGTCTTTGGGGTCGAGGCTTTCGAAAGAGGGGTTGTACACCAGATTCTTGGGTTCCGCCTGGGCCGCCACCGGCAAGAGCAGGGCAACCGACAAAATGTAAACGGGTATATTCAGCTTGGGGCTGGGGATGAAGGGGATTTTTAATTCCATAACTGTAATTGAATCAGGGTAGGAGGTGGGCTGTCAATTTCCGCCTTGTTTTGTTACCCTGGAAAAGTGGTGCCGCAACTCTGGGGGCAGGGGAGGCGTGGCTCCGGGTTGGGTGCAGACATAATCCGCGACGCGGTGGGCGAAGGCCAGAATGGCCTCGGCCGAATGACCGTGAAGCAGGCCCAGTGCCAAAGCGGCGGTGTAGCTGTCGCCCGCACCCACGGTATCGGCGATGGTGAGCCGGGCACCGGGGTGGTGGACGGGGATGTTGCCCGCGAGCAGCAAGGTGCTGCCTCGGGCTCCTCGGGTCAGGGCGACGGCTTGTAGCCGGAATCGGACGGCCAGTTCTTCCAGGCAAGCGGTTTCGGAAGTGTCCCAACCCAGGAGTTTGGCCACCACGGGCAGTTCCTCATCGTTCAACTTGAGGACGTTGGCCAGCTCAAGGGACTCCTGGATCAGCTCCCGCGACCAGAACTGCTGCCGCAGGTTGATGTCGAAGATGCGCAGGGCGGTTTCCGGCAGAGCCTGCACCAACCGGCGGATGGCGGCGCGGGCCACGGGGTTGCGTTGTCCGAGAGTGCCGAAGCAAAGGGCATTGGCCCGGGCGGCCGTACGCATGATCGGCTCCTCCGCCGTCAGAAAATCCCAGGCCACGTTTTCGTGGATGGTGTAGCTTGGCGAACCCCGGGCATCCAGCGT
>RFMG01000195.1 GCA_009927835.1 Verrucomicrobiota bacterium
GATCAGCACAACCGTCGGATTCGGATCCCGCATCGCCGGGGAATCCTTCCGCTTGCACTTTTCGTAATACTTTTTGTAGTCCGCCCGATAACCCTCCAAACCCTCCTCCAACAGGCTACGCAAATTGTCCAGATCTCCCTTTGCAGGATCCCACGCAACATAGAGGGGCTTGATCTTCGTTCTCAGGAAATGATCCGGGCAGGAAGTTCCCATCTCCGCCAACCGGGGTGCATCCTTGCTGTTCACAAAACGCAGGATCGTTGCATCCTCCTGAACGGTTCCGATCATCCGCTGCTGGGCGGAAACCTTCCCCCGCAACCAAGGCAGAATCGAAAGCCAAAGGGCCCTCCTCTCCTTTTCACCCGGTGATTTATATTTTTCCCCACCGAAGGTCTTTTCAACACGATCTTTCTTTGCAATTGCCTCTGCCGCTCTTCCCACCAACTCTAACGTCAGCTCGTAGCACTTTTTGTCGTCCTCATGCCAGTTGATCAGTCCGTGTTGACCCATGATCGCCCCTTTGGCCTTCGGATGATCCTTGCACAATTTCTCCAAAATCAGGCCCAAGTCGAAGCCAGGCCTCTGCCATTCGGTCCAGATTACCTCATCCCCATAAATCTCTTTCGTCAGCTCCTTGCCCTTAGCGCAGGCGGCGAGGGAAATCGCCGCGTTGGGATGGGTATGATCCACGTGCCGTGCCGGAACAAACCCATGCAACGGAGTGTCGATGGAGGAAGGACGGGGATTCAGATTGAACGTGCAGTGGGCATAGGCTCCCACCATGTCGTCCTCGATCTGGGTCTTCGGACCCTTCGTCTTGGACCCCAGATAATTTTTCTGCAACCCCTTTAATTTCTCCATATAGAGTGAGGAGAACCCATCTCTTTTTGCGGTACGCAGATCCCCGCCGGAACCTTTGACCCATAAAACCTCGGTATCCTGATTCGTCAGAGGATCCTTCTCCGTAATTTTGGAGGAGGTGTTGCCGCCGCCAGTGTTGGTCAACGTGGGATCCTGACCGATCAGGTTGGAGCGGTAGACGAGCCGGGCAACCGGATCGAGGGTTTTTGCCACGGAATCTTGCCAGCGGTTTTTTGGATGGTTTTTCATATTTGTTTATTTTCCTTTTGTGCTGCGAAGGGTCTGAAAGCGTTTCCACGCCTCTTTCCACAACGGGTTCGATAGAGGTTGAAAGAGTTCAATGGGAAAAGAGTCCCGCACGATGTTTCGAATTTCCTGGTGACTCTTAAGGTGCCCCAAACCGTAGGCCTGAATCAGAAGATTGCCGATGGCGGTTCCCTCGATCGGCCCCGAAACCACCGTCCGCCCAGTTGCATCCGCGGCCATCTGATTCAAAAGCTTGTTCTGACTCCCTCCACCAACGATGTGCAGGGTCTTGATTTTTTCTCCCGTAACCTTTTCGATCGATTCCAAACACTCCCGATAGGCCAAAGCCAGACTTTCCAAACAAGCCCGAACCATTGCGCCGTCGGAGGTCGGCACCAGCTGACCCGTCGCTTTCGCATAATCCGCAATCCGCCGCCCCATTTCCCCGGGAGCATTCCACGCGGTAAGAAAGGGATCCAGAAGGGTGACAAGCGGAGCTGCCTCAGAGGCCATTCGGGTAATCGTGCCGTAATCCATCTCCCGGCCCTGTTTGGCAAAATCCCTTCGACACTCCTGCACCAACCAAAGACCTGCGATGTTTTTCAAAAGCCGGATGGAGTGACCGAAACCAACTTCATGGGTCAGTCCTGCCTCGGCACAAGCGGGAGTCATCCAAGGTTTCGGGCTCTCCACCCCCAGAAGAGACCACGTTCCAGAACTTAGATATGCCCATCCTTTTCCTTCCGCAGGAACGGCCGCCACCGAGGCACCCGTATCATGGGAGCAGGAAGCGACCACTTGGCAGGTGGCTGGCAGACCGGTTGCCTGCACCGTCTTGGCTGAAATTTTTCCAAGCAACGATCCCGATGGGACAACCTCAGGCAGTAACGAGGTGGGAATTCCCACCTCCTTCACCAGATCCTCCGCCCACTTCCGATTCTTGGGGTCATAAAACTGCGTGGTGCTTGCCAAAGAAACCTCACTGGCTGGACGACCCCCCAGAAAATAGTTCAGATAGTCAGCTACAGGCAAAAAGGCAGAGCTCTGCCCCACCTCACTCCTTCCGCTCTCCGCATCCGCGGCCAATTGATACAAGGTATTGAAAGGCATGAACTGAAGGCCGGTTCGCGCAAAAATTTTCTCTTTTCCGATTTTGTCGACCACCTTCGGAAATATTTTCTCATTTCTTTCATCCCGGTAGCAGAACGGATCTTTTGCAGGAGACCCGTCTTTCGGCAGATAAACAATATCGACGCCCCAACTGTCACAACTCACCGATTCCAGCGGGATTTTCCGATCCCCGATCTTTTTCAATCCCGCCAAGATTTCACCTTCCAGATGCCTAAGGTCCCACTTTAATCCTCCATCCTTCTCCCCCATTCGGTTCGGGAACCGGTGAATCTCCTCGATGGAAAGCCTCCCTTGGCTCAGCGTCCCCAGAATGACCCGGCCACTCTCCGCTCCAAGATCGACCGCAGCATGATGAGTCGAGGCCGTGCTCATTCCAGCTTCAACACCTTTTGCCGATAAAGTTCGTCGGGGCGACCCGAAATCCGCCGGACCTGCGCCTCGGGCAGGAACACCGGTCCACCCAGCGATGCGGCCCCGAGAAAGATTTTGGCCGACTTCTCCGCCATCTTCGTCGTGGCCTCGACCGCCCCGGCACTCGGCCCAATCGCAATCAACCCGTGATTCTGGAGCAGAATCATTCGGGGCAATCTCCCCTGCTCTTTTTCAAAATTCTCCACTCCCTGCCGAATCGCCTTTGCCAACGGAACCCCAGGGTCGGTGTAGGGCACGAGCACCGACTGCTCCCCCCCGCAAACGATCTCATCCGGAAACATCCGAAACTTCGCAAAGTCGGCCGCTCTCGGGGAGCAGAGAATCCCGTTCACCGCAATCGGATGAGTGTGGGCCACCCATTCGATCCCCGGAAGAGAGAGCAGGTAGGAGTGAAAGAGAGCCTCGGTCGAGGGTTTGCGATCCTTGGATTTGACCCGGGATTCGAGAAGCTTCTCATCTACCTGTGAATCGGAGCGAGAGGACGACTCCCAAAGGGAATCCAGAATCGGACGTCGACATTCCGTGAAGGAATCCTTC
>RFMG01000046.1 GCA_009927835.1 Verrucomicrobiota bacterium
TTCACCTCCACCCCATCGCTGATGCCGTCCCCGTCAGTGTCGGTATTATTGGGATTCGTCCCTGTATCCGAGGAAGAAGCGTAGATGCCGGTGCCGGTCTCCACCGCGTCGCTCAACCCGTCCCCGTCGGTGTCGAGATTGGCCAAATCGACACTGGCAACACGAAACCCGAGGCCTGTTCCAGTAGCCGGGGCGCTACTGGTGCGATCCAAGGCGCTCAACGCGCTACTCGTGTTAGTCCAGACACCGCCTCGGTATTCCCGGTTTTCGCCTGCCTGGTCGTTCCCTCCGTCAAAAGCACTTTCGTTCCATTCGCAAGCGTTTCCACCCTGCGCCATAGTCCCAAAAGCGCTCAAACCTCCGGCACTGGTGATGTCCGCGGGGCCGGTCGTGCCATAAACAGCCGTGCCAGTGGTAGTTCCACTCGTCGCAGAAGTGGGCGCGCTGTTGCTTTGGGTGGGATAATCGTACCAAGTTCCGCCCGGGCTCCCGTAAGCTCCCTTGTACCACTCGTCCCGGCTGGGCAACGAGTAGGGGGCCCGGCTGTTGCGGTAGGGGTTATTGGCCTGATAGCCCGCATCCCCCGAACTCCACACCTGAAAGTTGCCGTTGCCATCAAACTTGTATGCAGCTGGATATCCTTTGCTGGTATTGAGCCAGTTCACAAACTTCGCCGCTTCATACCAATCGATCCCTGTCGCGGGGCGGTTGACACCGTTGCCGCCGGCACCCGAGAGGTCACCCAACGTCAGCCCCAAACCCCCCGCCGTATTGGCCTTGTTGACCATATCCCTGCTCACCTCGTACTTGCCCAAATTGTAAGTGTAGGCCACCGCACCCACCGGATTGGGGGCCCCGGTCGTGTCAGCCGCATTGTTGGGATTTCCAATCGTGACGAACTCCATCGAAAATTGATTCGTGCCACTTCCGAAAACTCGAGTCAGCGTACTTTGCGCTTGTGCTGAGATTGGAAAAACTCCCAAAAGCCCCGCAATCACGGCAAAACGTGGCCACCGTCCCAGCCCTTGGCAGGATAAGCACTCTCTCATAAACATTCTTGGGTTTCTTACATTTTCAGAACGTTCACCTTGCCAGCCTGCGGCCGGTTGGCGTT
Organism: Verrucomicrobiota bacterium; assembly: GCA_009927835.1. Classification (GTDB taxonomy): domain Bacteria; phylum Verrucomicrobiota; class Verrucomicrobiia; order Methylacidiphilales; family Verrucolacustridaceae; genus Verrucolacustris. The sequence continues at coordinate 1,115 of RFMG01000046.1, forward strand.
GAACTGGATATCCAAAATATTGCTTCCGTAGTTCTGATTCAACGTGGCCTGGTCCTGGACGGTGAAGGAGTTGTTGCCGATCCTGAAATTGTTCACCCCGCTGAAGTTCAGCATCCCATTGTCGCTCCCCCCATCCGATCCATAAGTCCGGTTGACCAATCCCTGCTGGGTGTAAAAGTTGATCATCCCGTTCTGCTGAATCACAGTAAAGTTTGCGTTGTTCAGCAGAACCGTGTTGGCCCGGGCGGTGATGGCGGTCATCGCCGCAATCGTGGTGTTCTGGAACTCCAACCGCTTTGCCGCCAAAGAAACCGTCTGGGCATCCACCAGAAGATTCTTGCGGGAGTCGGTGATCGTCTTGTCCAACACACCGGCCAGCTGCCGGTTTACCGGCAAGCCGTTTTGCACCACCATCGTGCCCGCAAGTTCCCCGCTGGCGTCGAGCGCCGCCATCTGGATCTTTGAATCGGCGTTGATGAAGGCCCCCACCAGCTCCTTGATTTTGAAGTCGCGAACGGAACTCCCGCTCACCAGAACACGGGGGGCCGAGGAGTCGAATCCCTTGGCCAGCTCAATCTGCCCGAAT
>RFMG01000253.1 GCA_009927835.1 Verrucomicrobiota bacterium
CGCGGTGCACCCCTTGAGCCGCTCCACCACCAGCCTCGTGACAAATCCCAAATCAGAAATCAGCCCGATCCTCGTTTTCCCCACCGTCACCCTCATCCCGATCGGCTCCGCCGCGTCGTGGGGCACCGGAAACGTCTCGATCGAAAAACATCCGATCTCCAGCTGCTGCCCTGCCTCAAACCCCCGCCAATCCGCCAGTGCCACCTCCGCCTCCAGTGCGTCTTTCGTCCCATGGGACGCAAAAACGGGACACTTTCTCTTTTTCACAAACGTCTTCAGCCCGGCCGAGTGATCCCCATGCTCGTGCGTCAGGACAATTCCCAAAAGTTCCCCCATCTCCGCACCCACCTCCGCCATCCGCCCCTCCAGCTGCTTCGCGCTCAGGCCCGCATCCACCAGGATCGCTCTCCCCTCGTGCTCCAGGTGAAGGGAGTTTCCCCGGCTCCCGCTCCCCAAGACGGTCAGAATCACCTTGGCCATATCACCTTTTGCCTTTTTTCACGGAAAGCCCAATCTAAAAATCCCTCCATGTCCCTGTCCCTTCAGCCCGGCCTGCGGCAGACCATTTCGATCTCGCCCCAGATCCAGCAGTCCCTCCAGCTTTTGCAAACCCCCGCGCTGGAACTTCAGAACCTCCTTCAGGCGGAACTTCAGACCAATCCCGTCCTGGAAGAGGAGCTCCGTCCGGTCGACACGACGGAAACCGCCCCCGAGGATGAGGACGAGGCCGACTTTTCCCCCCGCGATTCCGATTGGCCCGTCACATCCGCCCGTCCCGATCGCCCCCGCCTCGATCCCCGCCAGGCCCTCCTCGAATCCAAAGTCCTGCCGGAATCCCTGACCGATCACCTCACGTCCCAACTCACCCTCACGCAAGTCGATCCGGTCATCCGTTCCGCTGCCACCGAGATTATCGGCAACCTGGACGAGGACGGTTTTCTCCGCACCGACCTTTCGGAGATCGGCATCTCCTGCCATGCCTCTCCGGCCCAGGTCGGCCAAGCCCTGGCCTTGGTCCAGTCCTTCCACCCGCCCGGCATCGCCGCCCGTACCCTCCCCGAGGCTCTTCTCCTCCAGCTTCACTCCCTCGGCCGCGAGGACTCCCTGGAGAGCCGGATCATCCGGGAACATTTCGATCTTCTTGGAAAACGCAAATTTTCCGAAATTGCCGCGATCCTTGGCATCTCCCTCGAATCGGTCCAATCCGCCGCCGAGGCCATTGCCCGCCTGTCTCCCCGGCCTGGATCCGCCTTCGCTCCCGATCGTCCCGACCTCGTTGTCCGGCCCGAGGCCACCTTTGTCCCGGATGGGGACCGGTGGGTTCCCCAAATCGAAGGCGACCTTCTTCCCCGCCTTCGGATCAGCGACATCTACAAGGATCTTCTGGGAGATGGCGCTGCCGATGAACAGACCCGCTCGTACCTCAAGGAGCGAATCCGCTCCGCCCGCTTTCTTCTTCAATCTCTCGAACGTCGGCAGGAAACCCTGCAAAAACTTCTCGAAGTCATCGCCCTTCGACAGGCCGACTACTTTTCCCAAGGCCCGTCCGCACTCCACCCCCTGACGATGAGCGAGGTGGCCGAAAAAATTGGAGTCCACGAGACCACCGTCGGCCGGGCCGTCTCGAACAAATACGTCCGCACCCCGCACGGGATTGTTCCCTTGCGCTACTTTTTTGCCGCCGCCTTGGGCGGGGAAAGCTCCGACGGTCCCGCCATCGCCAACACCCGCGCAAAACAGCTTCTGGCGGAAATCCTCGGCCGCGAAACCTCCCACAAACCCTACTCCGATGCGGCTCTGGAGGAGATGTTGCGCGAGCGTGGCATCCCGATCGCCCGCAGGACCATCGCAAAATACCGCACGGAACTCGGGATCCTTCCTGCCCACCTCCGCAAACGCACGTGATCGACTCCCTCCCCGCCCTGCCCACCGTTTTCTCCATCGGCCTTCAACGCCAGTTTGCCTACCGCTGGAACTACCTTCTCCGAGCCCTCTTCAGTGCCATGCCCCTGCTCGTCTCTTGGGTCTTTTGGGGCGCCGTTTTTCAAGACAAGAAAACGGTCGGACCCTACACCCTGGGCAGCCTCCTCACCTACTACGCGGTTCTCCTCGTCGTCGAATCGGTCAGCTCCCCCGCGGACGACGACTTTCAGATTTCACGCGAAATCCGGGAAGGGTCCCTGAACTCCATTCTTCTGCGTCCCCTCCCCTACGGTCTTTATCGGGGCGCCCTTTTTCTCGCCGGCCGCTGCGCCTACCTCGTTGCCGCTCTCATTCCCGTCGCTCTGTGCTTCGTTCTCCTCTCGCGGGTCGTCCCGCTCGAACTCGGCTCCCTCGACCTCGGTCGCGGTCTGCCCGCCCTTCTCGGCTCCGCCCTTTTGCAGTTCAGCCTGACCCTCTGCCTCTCCCTCACCTCCTTCTGGCTCCTCGACATCAGTGCCCTGATCTTTCTCGTCTACTCCCTGGAATTTCTGGCGGGGGGACACGTTTTCCCCCTCGATCTCCTGCCCCCGTCTCTTTTTCAAATCTCGCAGTTCCTCCCCTTCGCCTACGAATACTGGTTCCCCGCCGCCTCCCTGTGCGGGACGCTCTCCCACTCCGCTTGGCTGATCGGCCTGGCCAGGCAGTTCAGCTGGGCCCTTTTCTTCCTCCTGTTGGCCAAAACCCTCTGGCAGGCCGGCCTGAAAAAATACACCGCCGCCGGGGGGTAGCATGTCCTCCCCGCCTCAACTCCTCCGCCTCTGGTTCCTCCAGGTCCGCTATGCCGCCACGCGGGAGCTCGCCTTCCGGGCGAATTTTTTTATCTGGGTCATCGTGGAGCTGGCCTGGTTCGTTCTCCAGCTCGCCTTTGTGGGTGTCGTGTATCAACACGTCGACTCCATTGCCGGCTGGAGCCGCCCCCAAATGATCGTTCTCGTCGCAACGAATCAACTCATCCAGCAGATCTTCACCGCTTTTTTTATGCCCGGCCTTGTGAAACTCCCCGAACTCGTTCGGGAGGGAAAACTCGACTTTGTTCTCCTCAAGCCCACCCCGCCCCAATTTCTCATCAGCACCTCCCATCTGGAAATCGGCCCTTTGGCCAACGCCCTCATCGCCGCCGTCGTCGTTGCCACCGCGCTCCACGATCTCCACATCACCCCCTCCCTCCCCTCGTTCCTCCTTTATCTTCTCCTGCTCCTGGCCGGACTTCTCACCCACTACGCCCTCCTTCTCACCCTCGTCTCCCTCACCTTCTGGATCATCCAGGCGGAATCGGTCCTGCTGGGTTACTACAGCATATTTCAGGTCGCCCGACTTCCCCGGGAGGCGGCCAAGGGGTGGTTTCGCGTTCTTTTCACCTTCGCCCTTCCCCTTCTCCTCGTCGCCAATATTCCGGCCAACACCCTCCTTCGCGGTTGGCAGCCCGGTTCCCTCGTTCTTTTCCTCCTGACCAGCCTCTCCGCCACCCTTGTTGCATCCCTTTTCTTCCAACTCGGCCTGCGCCGTTATCAAAGCGCTTCGAGTTGAGAAGAGGGGGGAAAAGAGGCTATCCTCGCCAACATGTCCACGACCCCCGTCCAGGTGATCCAACCCCGTCGTTTGCCCCAGACGGTGCAAACGCTTCGGCACCTGGGCCTGGTTTCCACCTCCACCTCCAACAAGAGTCCCGCCGCCCTCACCATCGCACCCTACCCCTCCGCCAAATCATCCTACATTCCTGGGAAAGTGGGACGATCCGTTCCGCCACTGCTTGTGCCTGATTCCACCCACCCCGCCCCAACCCTCGCCCTCCTCCGCAAACTGGGAGCCTCCGCCCCCGGCCCCTTCTTTGCCGCAGGACGCGCCGGACAAATCAACGCCGCCCTTTTCGCCGCCGCATGCCTGGCCCCCCGCAACCCGAAAATCAGACGTGCCCTCCAGCTCTTCCGCACCCGCCAAACCCGCTCCGTCCCGCAAAAACCGTGAAGCTTCCCGTCCCCAACCCCCATGTGTCCGACCTCCGGCCCTACGAGCCCGGGCGGCCCATCACCGATGTCGCCCGCGAACACGGCCTCCAACCATCCCAGATCGCAAAACTCGCCTCGAACGAAAACCCGCTCGGCCCCTCCCCCCGCGCCCTCCAGGCCATCCGCGACTCCCTCGAGCATGCCCACCTCTATCCCGATGGTGCGGGAATCGCCCTCCGCGAAGCCATCGCCCGCACCCACGGCCTCACCCCGGATCACGTCGTTCTCGGCTGTGGCTCCAACGAAATCATCGAATTCTGCTACCACGCCTACACCCACCCCGGCCAAGGCCGCGTTCTGGCCTCCGCCTACGCTTTCGCCGTCTACGGCCTGATGGCCCGCCTCTTTGCTGTTCCTTTTGAGGAGGTGCCCGACCGCAATTTTCATCACGACCTCGCCGGGTTCGCCGCCCGCCTCCGGGACGATGTTCGCCTCGTGTTCCTCGCCTCTCCCAACAACCCCACCGGCACCCGCATCCCCAACGCGGAGCTCACCGCCTTTGTTGAAAAATTTCCCGCCGGGCCCCTTCTCATCCTGGACGAGGCGTATCACGAGTTCATTCCGGAACCTCCCCCCTCCGTCTCCTGGGTCAAAGAGGGCCGTCCCGTCGTCGTCCTTCGCACCTTCTCCAAGGTCCAGGGCCTTGCCGCCCTTCGCATCGGCTACGGTCTCGCCCGCCCCGAGATCGCCGCCGTTCTTCAAAAATCCCGGCAACCCTTCAACACCTCCGCTCCCGCGCAGGTCGCCGCCCTCGCCGGCCTTGCCGATACCGACCACGTCCGCAAAACAGTCGCCCTGACCGATGCCGGTCGCGATCGGCTCCACGCGTTTCTCAAACAACACGACCTCCGCTTCATTCCCGGTACCGCCAACTACGTCATGGTCGAGGTCGGGGACGGGGACGCCGTTTTCCACGCCCTCCAAAAACAGGGAATCATCGTCCGCCCCCTCCGCAGCTACCGCCTGCCCACGTGGATCCGGATCTCCATCGGCACTCCCGAACAGATGGCCCGGCTGGAAAAAGCCCTTCCCCAACTCCTCCCCGCCAAAAAATGATTTTCTCCCGTATCGCCGTCCTCGCTCCGGGACTCATCGGAGGTTCCGCCGCCCTTGCCGCCACCCAGGCCTTTCCCAAGGCTCAACTGGCCCTCTGGACCCGCCGGGCCGAATCGGTTCCGGCCATCCGCCAGCTTATGCCAAACGCCGACGTCGGAACGGATCCGGCCCTCGTTCGTGGTTCCGATCTCGTTCTCCTCGCTGCCCCTCCGTCCGTTCTCCCCTCCCTGGTTCAATCCATTCTCCCGCATCTCTCCCCCACCACGCTGGTGACCGATGTCTCCAGCATCAAGGAGTCGGTCGAAAAAGCGGTCGCCCCCCTGCTCCAAGGCAAAGCCCGCTGGATTGGATCCCACCCCATGGCCGGGTCGGAGGAGTCCGGCCTTGCCGCCGCCCGGACAAATCTTTTTCAAAAAGCCCCCGTCATTCTCACTCCCGCCTCCTCCACGTCCTCCGAAACGCTCCGCGATGCCACCACTTTCTGGCAGGCCCTCGGGGCCCGGGTCATCACCATGAGCCCCTCCGAGCACGATGCCCAGGTCGCACGCATCAGCCATCTTCCCCACTGCCTCGCTGCCACCCTGGTCCTGGCCGCCGGCACCTCCCCCCTTTCCCTGGCTGGCTCCGGCTACCGCGACACCACCCGCATCGCCGGTGGCCCCGCCTCCCTCTGGTCGGAAATCCTTCTCGGGAACCGTTCGGAAATTCTCGCCTCCCTAAAAACGTTCGGCACCTCCCTGGCCCGTCTCACCACCGCGCTGGAGAAGGGCGATGCCACCGCCCTGACAAAACTTTTGGAGGAAGCCGCACAAGTTCGGCGCACACTTCCCACACCATGAGCCGGCTGGAAATCCGCCCCATCCGCAAACTCGATGCGGAGTTCGCCGTCCCGGGGGACAAAAGCATTTCCCATCGGGGAATCATGCTCGGCGGTCTCGCCTCCGGCACCACCCGGCTTCGCGGATTTCTCCCCGGGGAAGACTGCCTCTCGACCCTCCACGCCATGCAAGCGCTGGGTTGTCGCATCGATCGTGTCGCGCCGGACGAGGTCCTGATCGAGGGCAGGGCAGGCAAACTCCTCCCGCCCGCCGAACCGATCGACTGCGGGAACAGTGGCACCACCATCCGCCTCCTCTCCGGCATCGTCGCAGGCTTCCCTTTCACCACCCGTCTGTTCGGAGACGCCTCCCTCACCCGTCGTCCCATGAAAAGGATTGCCGAACCTTTGCGCCAATTCGGTGCCGAACTGATTTGTGAGGGCGCGGGAGACCGTCCCCCACTCACCCTTCGTGGAAACAATCTCCGGGCAATCCACTTCACCAGCCAGGTCTCCAGTGCTCAGGTCAAATCCTGCGTTCTGCTCGCCGCCCTGCAGGCCGCCGGGAAAACCGTCTTCACCGAACCCTCCCTCTCCCGTGACCACACGGAACGCCTCCTCCCCGCCTTCGGGGCCAGCCTCCGGAATGAAAACAAATCGATCATCCTCCACGGCCCCCAACGTCTCGAGGGCACCGAGCTGGATGTGCCGGGTGATTTCTCCTCCGCCGCCTTTTGGATGGTTCTCGCAGCCGGTCTCCCCGGCTCGAAACTCACCCTCCGCCACGTCGGACTCAACCCCACCCGGACGGCCCTCATCTCCGCCCTTCTCAGGATGGGGGCAGGCATCATGGAAAAAGTGGAACAGCCCACCCCGGAACCCCTCGGCACCATCACCATCGTTGGAGGCAACGGCTTGAAAGCCACCCAGGTGGCAGGAAAGGAAATCCCCAACCTGATCGACGAAATCCCCATTCTCGCCGTCGCCGCGGCCCTCGCGGAGGGAACGACGGAAATCCGCGACGCCGCGGAACTTCGCCACAAGGAAAGCGATCGCCTCGCCGTGATCACAAAGAATCTCCGCCTTTTCGGAGTCCCGGTGGAGGAAAAACCGGACGGATTGCTGATCGAAGGCGGTTGTCCGCTCGTCGGGGCCGAGGTCGACAGCCACGGCGACCACCGGATTGCCATGTCCGCCGCGATCCTCGGCCTCCTGGCGAAGGGAAAAACCGTTGTCCGGGACACCGCCTGCATCGAGACCAGCTACCCGGGTTTCGCCAAGCAGATCGCTGCACTCCAGGAACTGGGTCGCTGATCCATGCTCCACCCGGTGATCTGCCTCGACGGCCCCGCCGCCTCAGGGAAAAGCACCGTCGCCCGCCTCGTCGCCCACGATCTGGGCTACGTCTACGTCGACACCGGCGCAATGTATCGCGCCTTCACTTTTCTGACCCTCGAGGCCGGTCACGATCCGGCGTCCCGCACCCGGCTGAAACAACTCCTCGAAAAAGTGGATTTTCATGCCGAGATCCAAAACGGGGAGATCACGCTGCGCGAAGGGACCCGTGACCTGGCCCCCCACACCCGCCTTCCCGAGGTGAACGCGGCCGTCTCGATCGTTTCCGCTCTTCCCGAACTCCGCGAATATCTGGTCAATCTCCAGCGTAAACTCCGCCTCTCCGCCCCCCTCGTCATGGAGGGGCGCGATATCGGCACGGTCGTCTGCTCCGACAGCCCCTTCAAATATTTCATCGATGCCTGCCCAACCGTTCGGGCAGAACGCCGCCGCAAACAGGGCGAAAAAGACAACCTCGCCGCCAGGGACAAGATCGACTCCTCTCGCGCCGCCGCTCCCCTCCTCCGCGCCGCCGACGCCGTCCTGCTCGACAGCGGTGAAAACGATGCCCGGGCTTTGGCCGACCGCATCGTTCGGGAGGTTCGGGCCCGCCAAACCTCCGCCCCCACCGTTCCATGAAAGTCCGCCCTTCCTGGTTTCATCTCTGCCGGCTCATCTCCCTCGCCTTTTTCAAATTGTTTCACGGCCTCCGCACCTGGGGGGTGGATTCGATTCCCGAGGGACCCGTCATTCTCGCGCCCAATCATGCCAGCTATCTGGATCCACCCGCCGTCGGTTGCAGCGTGCGCCGGGTCACCTACTACCTCGCCCGCCACACCCTGTTTGCGCCCCCCGTGGGATCCTGGCTTCTGCCCTCCATCGGCTCCATACCGGTGAACCAGGAGTCGCCCGGCCCCTCGTCCCTCAAAAACATCTTTGAGGTTCTGAGGAACAGGGGAACCCTTGTCCTCTTTCCCGAGGGAGGCCGCACCCTCGACGGAAATCTGGCGAAAGCCGAGCCAGGAATCGGCCTGATCGCCGCACGGTCCAACGTCCCGGTCGTCCCCGTCCACATCATCGGCAGCCGCGAAGCCATGCCACGGAATGGCAGGTGGCACCCCTTCCGCCCCATCCGCGTCGTCTATGGCCAACCCATGCGCTTTCAGGGCGATCCCAAGAGCAGGGACGACTTTCAGAAATTCGCCGACCAGATCATGGCAGCCATCGCAGCTCTAAAAATCTCTTAGGTTCGCCGCACAAACGGAAAAAGTTTAAAAACAATCTTCCTCTTCATCTTCCCTCCAAAGCGGTTAGTCTCGATCCATGTCCGCTGAAACCCTCCTTTCCGGCCTCACCCACGTCCATACGCGTGAGGAGTTCACGAGGAAACTCGCCTCCGGTCGCCCCCTCCGCGTCAAACTGGGCTTCGATCCCTCCGCCCCCGATCTCCATCTCGGCCACGCCCTCGTCCTTGCCAAGATCCGCCAGTTCCAGGAGGCAGGCCATCTCGCCGTCATCATCGTCGGCGACTACACCGCCCGCGTCGGCGACCCCACGGGTCGCTCCAAAACCCGTCCTGCCCTTGAACCTGAGGTCATCGAACAAAACGCCAAGACCTACACCGACCAGGTTTTCAAAATCATCGACCCAAAGAAAACGGAAGTCCGCCGCAACGGAGAGTGGCTCGCCAAACTCACCTGCGCCGATCTCCTCCGCCTCAACGGACAAGTGAACGTCGCCCGGATGCTGGAGCGGGACGACTTCTCGAAACGCCACAAGGAGGGTGTCCCGATCAGCTTGGCTGAATTTCAGTACCCCGTCCTCCAAGGATACGATTCGGTCGCCGTGAAATCCGATATCGAACTCGGTGGAAACGACCAACTCTTCAACAATCTCGTCGGGCGCGACCTCCAACGCCAAGCCGGTCAGGAACCTCAGGTCGTCCTCGTCACCGCCCTCCTCACCGGCACCGATGGCAAACAGAAGATGAGCAAATCCCTGGGAAACCACATTGGAATCACCGAACCCCCGACCGAGATTTTCGGAAAAGTGATGTCCATCCCAGACGAAACCTGTGCCCTTTGGCGTGATCTCCTCGGCTCTTTTCTCGGCCTGCCCAAGGAGTCGCCGGCTCACCCCATGGAGGCCAAAAAGGAGCTCGCCGCCGCCGCCGTCCGCCGCTTCCACGGGGAAGAGGCAGCTCGCTCCGCCCGGAGCGATTTCGAGGCAAAGTTTTCCAAAAAGGATCTCTCCTCCGCCGAGATCGACTCCTTCCGCCCCTCCTCCCCCACCCTCTCCGTTGCCAAACTCATTCAGGAAACAAAATCGGTCGCGAGCAACTCCGAAGCCCGTCGACTCATCACCCAAGGCGGAGTCAAACTCGACGGCACCAAACTTGCCGATCCACAGGCGGAAATCTCCCTCCAAAACGGCCAAGTCCTCCAGGTCGGCAAGAAAACCTTCCTCCGCATCACCCTCTAGCCGCAAACTTCGGTAGGGTCGGGTCTACGACCCGACCGCAGCTGTTGCGCTGAAATTGGTGAGCTGACCACGGCGGCCCGATGCGTAGATCGGGCCCTACCCAGAGATCGAGCTTGAACGCCTTGGTAGGGTCGGGTCTACGACCCGACCGCAGTTGGAAGCTGAATGCGATAAACGAACCACGGCGGCCCGATGCGTAGATCGGGCCCTACCAAGGGATCAGCGTTTGGGGGGTGGCTCTAAATCTTTTTGTGTCCATCGATAAGGCCAAGCTAAAGGATCTTTGATCAAGCCGCGGCGAACTGGGTTGAGATTGATATATGTCCATTTCTGACAAGAGCTGTAGACGGAACGTAATCGGTGATCGAAAAACCCACTTTGAAATTTGACTCTCGTGTGAACGACGAGCCATCTCTTCCAAAGAGTGATAACGGCCTCCATGCTTTTTTTGCCTGTGAATGAGGTTAATAGATGTAAATGATCTGGCATGAGTAGAAGCAGCTCGCATTGCCAGATGCCCTTGCCGTTAAGATTACTTGCAGAATTTAAGATGATCTGGCCGATCACAGGGTGACACAAAGAGTTGATCTGGCGATCTTCGCAGCAGATCGTGATGAAATATTCAGGTCCCTCAATCCAGCCTGGAGTACAGTGATTAAGTTTTTTTCGTTCTGGGTAGCATGGGTCCATAGAGATTAAACCACGAAAAGTGAAAAAGGGTTCGATTTTTTATTTTCAACGCAAGGTAGGGTCGGGTCTATGACCCGACCGCAGCTGGTCGGTTGAAATTGGTGAGCTGACCACGGCGGCCCGATGCGTAGATCGGGCCCTACCTGACGAACAAACTCCCGTATAGACATACATATGTTTATTATGTATGTATCTATGTGTGAAACGCACGACGCTCATTCTCGAAAACGCGGTGATGGATGCCATTAAGAAACAGTCCCTGGCCGCCGGGGTCGACATGTCGGAACTCGTCAACGAGTTTTTGCGCCAGGGCCTCATCCAAAAAAGAACCAAACCAAAACAGCAGCCGTCGCTTCCTGTTTTCAACATGGGAAAACCGCACTTCAATCTCGCCGATCGCGATGCCCTGGAAAGGGCCATGGAATCGTGAAAAGCGGAGTGATCGATACCAATATTCTTTTATATGCTGCCAATCGGGACTGCCGTGAGCACACCCGCGCCCGCAAATTCATCGAAAACGCCCTCCGCTCCGCTGGCCTGGCCTACCTTTCGGAAGGTATCTGCTATGAGTTCCTGCGAGTCTCGACACACCCGAATGTGTTTCCATCCCCGCTGGGGGGACCTCAAGCCTTGGCGTGGGTTCGCACCCTTCTGGATGCATCCAACTTCTTTCTCCTCTCCTCAGGTCCAAACCATTGGCAGGCTATCGCCTCCCTGCTCGAAACCCTGCATGCCCCGTCGGGAAACCTCTTCTTCGATATTCGTACAGCCACGCTGATGCAGGAGCACGGAATCCGCACCATCTATACCGCCGACACCGATTTTTTGCAGTTTCAGGATCTCGAGGTCATCAATCCCCTCTCCCGAGCCTAGATTCACCACCCACTCCCGCCGACTTATTCTTCCGCATCCACCCGATGTTCACATCTTTTGTGGATCAATTTTCCCCATCCCTCGACTCCTCTCCGCAGCTCTTCATTTCAGAGGGATGCCACTGCGCAACCGAAAAGAGTGGGAGAGGAGGGAGGCCCTGTCCCTCTCCCCCTACGCCACGAAAAGCCGCGAGAGCTTGGGACGCCGATATCCGGAGGAGTCCCACGACGTTCGGCCGGAATTTCAACGCGATCGCGAACGCATCGTTCACTGTGCCGCATTTCGCTCCCTCGAATATAAGACCCAGCTTCCCCTCAACGGCTCGGGCGATCATGTCCGCACCCGCCTCACCCACACGATCGAGGTTGCCTCCCTTTCCCGATCCATCTGCCGCGCCCTGGGCCTGAATGAAGACCTGGCCGAGGCCGTTGCCCTCGCCCGTGACCTCGGTCACCCCCCCTTTGGCCACCCCGTCGAACATGCTCTCGATCAGCTGATGCAAGATTCTGGGGGATTCGGTCGCCGTCGCCAAAGCCTCCGCGTGGTCGAGCAGTTGGAGGTGAAATATCCCGAGTTCAACGGCCTCAACCTGACCCATGAGGTTCGGCAAGGGCTCGATCCCACACCCCGCCCCGGGCACCACCCCTCACTCGAATCCCAGGTCGTCGATCTCGCGGACGAAATCGCCCACTCCTGCCACGACCTGGAGGATGCCCTCGAAAGCGGTCTGATCGATCCCTCCGCCCTGCTCCATATCGAGCTCTGGAAAGAAACCGAATCCGCCATCCGTAAAAACTACGCCCGGCTTGATCCGGAACGCACCCGCCGATACGTCGCACGCTGCCTGGCCGACCTCCTGGTGGAGGATGCCACCCGCTCCTCCGACGCCCTGCTGACGGAGGCCCAACCCGCCTCCTCCGCCGATGCGCAGGCCTTCTCCCGCCGCCTCATCGCCTTCACCCTTCCGATGCGCGTCAAAATCCAGAATCTGCGCACGTTTCTCCATGAGAACCTGTACCACCACCCCGGAGTCCGGGACGTCAACCAGCGCTCCTGCCAGGTCCTCCAAGGTCTCTTCGAATTTTATCATCTTCATCCGCATCTGATCGCGGATCGGGCTGCCCTGCGCATCAAAAAGGAGGGGGTGCGCAGGGCGGTCTGTGATTTTTTGGCCGGCCTGACCGATCGCACCGCCCTCCAACACTACGCCCGCCACGTCGGCACCGACGGTCTCCTCCGGGAACTCGCCCCCCACGCCACCCTCTCCCTCGTTTAACTTTTTTTGCTGGACCGAATCCGGGCCAAAAAGCCCCTCACCTTTTGCTGAAAGGAGTCCTGAAACGTCCGGTTCTCGTGCCCCTCCCCGGGAATGATCCAAAACTCCTTCGGCCCGGCCCCCGCCTCATAAATCGTCCTCACCATGGCCGGGTCCATCCGCCCGTCCTTCTCGCCCGCCAGCACCAGCAGCGGGGCGTGGATCCCCCTCGCCGCCCGCAGGGAATCCACCTCATCCATCCGGAAGTTTGCCCGGCTCTCGATCATCGGATACGCCAGAAAAAGCAAAGGAAACTCCGTGATTCCGTACATCAGCTTGGCGTGGTGACGGATCGTGTTCCGATAGGTGTCGAACGGCGCATCCGCGATCACCCCCGCCACCGCCCCGTCCCTCTCCGCCGCCAGCAGTGCGGAGACCGCCCCCATCGAGGTCCCCCACAACACCGGATCCCCCGCACCCTCGGCGCGCAGAAACCGGATGGCCGAAATCACATCCCGGCTCTCGTAAAAGCCGATACTCGTCAAACTCGGGTCGCTCGCCCCGTGCCCGCGAAAATCGATCGCCATCACCGGATATCCCTCCTTTTGGGCAAAAAGAAAGTAGTCGATCATGTGGGCCTTGCTGGCCCCCAACCCATGCAGGACCAGCACGGGCGGCTTTCCCTTGTCCCCCGCCGGCATCCACCAGGCGGAGATTTTTTTTCCATCCTCCGTCCTCAGATCCACATCCCGACACTCCAGCCCCAGCCGGGAGGGATGCAGCGCAGGCCGCGCCGTGGGCGGAACCGTCGTGGCCAAATTCGCCAAAAAACCCGCCGCCAACCACAGCAATCCCGCCACCACCAACCCCAGGGTTCCCGCAGCCCACAGTAGCCCCCGCCCGTTCCGGCGAAAAAAATTCATCCCCCCACTCTACTCATGGAACCCCCTGCCGCGAATCTGTCCCCGCATTGTCCCTGGCGGCAGCTTTCGCCAGGAGCGACTGCTTAGTCGGAATCGGTAACGGGGAGGATTGCAACATCTGCTGCGCCCCCTCCGGATCCCGCCGAAGTGCCCTCTGATAAATCGACCACGCCGTGTTCTCCTGCACCCCGCCATCCTGGATCGTCGCCACCCACTTCAGCGCGGAAGCAGGATCCTGTTTTGCCACCTCCCTCGCCAACGTTCCGACCATCGCGTCCTTGTTGACCCCCGGCTGCTGCCGCGAGACAAAATCCGCCGCCGCCTGCAGATTCAGGTCACACCAGTTTTGCACCAGCTCATCCAGGGCGCGGATCTGCTCTTTCCCCTGGGGCAGGCTCATCGCCCAGTTCGCGGCCGTCTGGGGATCCTGTTTCGACCAGCGATCCGCAATCAACGCCGTTGTCCCGCCACGCCCCAAATCCAGCCGGTTCGATGCGGCATACGCCGCCGCCGCCTGCGGGCTGCGATCCGCCCAATCCCTCACCAGGTCCCGCAGGATGTCCCGGCGCAACCCATCGCTCACCCCCATCGACTGCGCGTACTGCAGCGAAGCCATCGGATTGGTCTGCCCCCAGCCCCGCATCGCGTCCTTCAACAGATCCGGGTTCCCCGTTTCGGCAAAAAGTTTCTCCCCGTAGGCCACCGCGTTGGCCCCGTCCAACTGACCCCACCGCTCCATGATCCTGGCCATCGCCGCCCGCTTGCCCGCCCCATCGGGCAAAGTCGACGCCCACTCCAACGCCCTCTTCACATCCTCCAACGAGGCGCGACTCAGGCAGTTTTCCAATTCCCGGTTTCTCGACTTCGGATCGGTCAACGCCATCGCCTTGGCCAGCACATCTGTCGTCGTGTCTTGTTTCACCGCTGGTGCTGGCTCACTCCCGCCCCGATCCTCAACCTCACCGCTTTTTTGAAGGACTTTTTCGTTCAGGGCCACACCCGCCGGCTCGGACTCCTTGTTGATCTGCGGTTCAGGAGCCGACAATCGCCCCAACCCAAAGCCCAACACCAGGGCCGAACCCACCGTCAACGTCCACGACAACCAACCCGTCTTTCGCAACGTACCGGCCATGGGGAAATTCTCCCGCCACTCCCTCGCCAGGTCAAATGCCGAGTCCGCGAGGCTAGGACCGACGGAGGGCCCCCCTTCGCGTCCTTGGCGTGACCAATCTCTTCCCCAATCCCCAATCAAACATTAAAAAAACCAAAATTTCCTCCTCCCCACTCCTAGATCCCATGCTCGCCGCAAAACCTCATGAACTCCCTCTTCTCCTCCTCCGACGCCACCCCGGCCACGATATGCCCTGCCAGACTTCGCAGGACCACACGCTCCGTTTCAGAAATCTTCAGTTGATGAATCACATCCCGGATCACCGCCGCAAAAGTGTTCCCGTTGTAGTGACAGAAAGGCGCCAACGGATGGCTCCGCCGGCAAAGCTCCACCGCCTGACCCAACGTCATCTCCTCCCCATGATTGCGGGTCCATAATTCCATCGTCACCCCATATCCATCCGATGTTGGTCCATGCATGGCCTGTTTGGCTGCACAGAGGGCGGCATTCTGCGCACTGATAAACTCCCACGAATAGGGAGCCAATCACCGTCACTTCATCCCCGCCCGCGTTTTGCCCGTCGCTTGGCCCGTGCCACCTCGGCCACCCCCGAGCTCTTCAACCTCCCCTTGCCCGTCCGCCCATACATCGGCTCGGCCGAAAAACGATCTTGAATCGATAGCCCGTCAGCCAACACCCGCTGAAACACCGGATCCTCCCATAATCGATCTTGGGAAGCCTCTGCCATGTCCTCAATTTAAACCCCAAAACCCTCTCTTCAACGCAAACTAAAAAACTTCCGTTCACTTTCACGTCGACGCCCTCTCGCCTGTCCCTTTCCACTCCCTTAACCC
>RFMG01000016.1 GCA_009927835.1 Verrucomicrobiota bacterium
CGCCTTGCTGATGTCCCCATTCATCTGGGCGATCTCCTCCGGCGTGACCGAACCCGGCGGCAACAGGATCGCCCCATTCGTGATCACGGTGTCGATCCGGGGCGCATACACCACCCGCCCGTTGACCAGGACGACCAGAATCAGCCCCCGCCCGGTGCTCGTCCCCACTTCCAACTTCGTCTTTCCGAAATCATTGAATTCCACCAGGATCGTCCCATCCGTTCTGGTCGAGATCCTCCGGATCTCCTTCTCCGTGACCTCCGGCAAATTTTGAATGGCGATCGTCTCGTTCGGCTGAAAAAGAGTCACAGGCACGGAGACCTGGCCCTTCGCCCCCTCCGGCGCCTGCAAATGCACCCGGATCAGGACAGGCGGCTTTTGCGCCGCACCGATCCAGACCACCAAACCAACCAGGATGGAAAATTTTCTCAACCCGTCCCTCATTTCCCCGCCAGCATACCCCACCCCTTCTGGGGAAACGACCTGATTTGTCATTTTCGCCAAACCTTTTAAACTACTGTTATGGTCCGTTCCGCATTTCTTTTGTTCTGCTCCTGCCACCTTTTGGCACTTCCAATCGTTGCTCACGCCTCCGACATCTCGGATACCGCATCCCGCACCAGCCAGCCGGACAAGTTCCTCTCCGCACCCGGCCTGATCAAGGGGGGCCTGTTCATGCAGGGCTCGAAAAAGAAGTTTGAGGGAGCCAACGAACTGAACGTCGAATCCTACAAAGCCCATCTCGAGGTCGCCCCCGCGGAGCTCAGCTTGGAACGGATCCGGGATCCCCAACCCAACGACCAGATCGTCCTCAAATTCACCTTGAAAAACGAATCGGACAAGGGCTCCACCCTTTACTTCCCGACGGCCCAGCGCTGCGAGGCGGTCATTCGTGATGCCGACGGGAAGGTGATCTACACCTGGTCCGACGACTACGATTTCGCCCAGGACCCGGGATACAGCTACGTCAACGCGGGGGAGCACCTCAACTATCAACTCACCATCCCCTACCAGGCCCTGCGGGGAAAAATTCCCGCAGGACCTTCCATCATCACCGCGAGCTTGGTGAACTATCCGCAACTACGGGCGGAAATGCCGATCCTGATCCAGCCCTGATCGGTGCCTCCACGGGCGACGGCTTTTGCGGATCGATCGTTCTTCCCTTGCCTTCCAGAATTTTCTGCACCTCGCCGGGATCAAACATCTCCTTTTTTCCCGCTCCCAAATCCCGTTTTTCATGGGAATCCTCCTTCACGATTGTCTCCCGCACCCGCGTCAATCTCCCCTCATACATCGCCAAGGAGCCCTCCTTTCCTTGAAATTTTGGACTCGTCCTGGAGATCCAGTCGGGCGCATCCCTCTTCTCGATCGTCTTTCCCATCTCCACCCCATCCTTTTTTTGAAAGGAGGATTCATGATGGGCGTCATAATCCCGATGGGAAATTCCGTCCCATGAAGAGCTCTCTTTTCCCGACCAGGTCGATTCTCGCCCTTGATAGGATGAGGAGGTTGCTCGAGCCCAAAGCGGGGTCCCCGAGAGACTCGACTCCTTCCGATCCTCGTACAGCCGGGAGCTTTGAAACGACTTTCCCCTCTCATAACTCCTCAAGTCGATCTGTTTGAAATCGGTCATCTTCCCTGAGAAGGAACTGATCTCGTTTCCCGGCTTCTTGGGCCAGGAGGACTCCGCCATGCCCTCCTGCGCGTTCGCCAAATTTTCCTGGCTGGTTTGCCCGATAACATTGCCCAGCAAGACACCCAGAATCAGAAACAGAACCCAGACAATCATCCTGGAATCACACACCCAAGCCGGTCCTTTGACCCCGCATATTTTTTTCTTACCCACCTCGGCTGTT
>RFMG01000015.1 GCA_009927835.1 Verrucomicrobiota bacterium
GCCGAGATGCGCAAAGAGCTGGGTCGTCTGGTCGCCCGAACGACGGAGAAGCTGGTCGGTCGGGTGCTCACCCCGCAGGACGAAGAACGTCTGCGGAAGGAAGCGGTGGCCCAGGTCGCCGGATAAAACCGACGAACCTTTTCTCCGAGCCATGAAAATCAACCGAGCCGCCCGAGCCGAGGCCAAGTCCCTCTTCCGCATCTGCCGTACGGAAAAAGGGCTGGATGAAGAGCGGCTGCGGAAGGTGATCGGAATCATCACCAAGCAACGGCCCCGTGGATATTTGCAGGTGCTGGGCAGATTGGGGCAGCTGGTCCGTTTGGAAGTGGCGCGGGCGACCCACGAGCTGGTCTCGGCCACCAAGCTGGACGACGGGGGGAAAGCGATCTTTGGGGTGTTGGAAAAACATTTTGGAAAGCCGCTGGAGCAGCGGGCCGAGGTCCGGCCCGAGGTTCTCGGCGGGTTGAGGATTCGTGTGGGCAGTGATGTCTGGGATGCGACCATCCGCGGGCGCCTGGAGGCGCTTGCGCGGTCGGCCTGATCACCGCCAGAAAGCAAGGAGTCAGAACATGAGTGGAATCGTCGCAGAAATCGAAGCCGAGATCGGGAAACTGAAATCGGAGGTGACCAAGAAACACACCGGACGGATCCGCGAGATCGGGGATGGAGTCGCGAAAATCGAAGGCCTCTCGGGGGTGGCACTCAATGAAATGATCGAGTTTCCCGGTGGCGTGACCGGTTTGGCTCTCAATCTTGAGGAAACGGAAGTCGGCGCCATCATCATTGGTGATTTCACCCATCTGAAAGAGGGGGATGAGGTCAAAGCGACAGGAAAACTTTTGCAGGTACCCGTCGGAAAGGGTCTTCTTGGCCGGGTGGTGGACGCCTTGGGCGCCCCCCTGGACGGCAAGGGTCCGATCAAGTCGAAGGAATCGTATCCGGTGGAAAAAATCGCTCCGGGCATCATCAAGCGGCAGTCGGTGAACCAGCCCCTGCAGACGGGTATTTTGGCGATCGACGCGATGATCCCGATCGGTCGTGGTCAGCGGGAGCTGATCATCGGGGACCGAGCCACCGGAAAAACAACCGTCGCCATCGACACGATCATCAACCAGGCACGCATCAACCAGCTGAATGAAAAGCTGGGCGATCAATCGTTCCGGCCCGTCTACTCGATCTACGTGGCGGTGGGGCAAAAGAACTCCAGTCTGGCCCGCACTTTGGCGGTGCTGGAGGAGACGGGCGCGCTGGCGTACACCATCGTCGTGGCGGCCAATGCTTCCGATTCCGCCACTTCCAGTACCTGGCTCCCTTTGCAGGTTGTGCCATGGGCGAATGGTTCATGGATAACGGAATGGATGCCTTGATCATTTTCGACGATTTGTCGAAGCATGCGGTGGCGTATCGGCAGGTTTCGCTGGTGTTGCGGCGGCCTTCGGGTCGAGAAGCGTATCCCGGGGACGTGTTTTATCTTCACTCCCGGTTACTGGAGCGCAGTGCGCGACTGAGCGAGAAGGCAGGGGCGGGTTCGTTGACCGCGCTGCCGATCATCGAGACGCAGGCGGGTGACGTCTCGGCCTATATTCCGACCAATGTGATCTCGATCACCGACGGCCAGATTTACCTGGAGACCGACCTCTTTTACCAGGGGGTACGTCCGGCGATCAGTGTGGGTCTTTCCGTTTCCCGTGTCGGTTCGGCAGCCCAGATCAAGGCGGTGAAGCAGGTGGCGGGCAAGATCAAGCTGGAGCTGGCCCAGTTCCGCGAGTTGGCGGCGTTTGCCCAGTTCGCCAGCGATCTGGATGCGGCCACGAAGGCCAAGCTGGATCGGGGTGCCCGTATTGTGGAGGTCTTCAAACAGACCCAGTACAAGCCGTTGCTGGTGGAGCTTCAGGTCGCGATCCTTTGGACGGTCCAGAACGGGTATTTTGACACGGTGCCGGTGGACAAGGTGAAGGCGTTCCAGAATCGGCTGGTTGAATATTTGACAACCCGAAAGGACAACATTCTTTCGGCCATCCGGCAAAAGAGGGCGGTGGATGATGCCATTGGAGCGGATTTAAAGGCCGCGTTGAGCGACTTCGTTGCCAGCCAACCGTCGGCCTAGGGATTGATCGATGGCCAGCACCCGTGACATCCGCCGCCGGATCCGCTCGGTCAAAAACACCGCGCAGATCACCAAGGCGATGCAGATGGTGGCAGCGTCCAAAATGCGCAAGGCGCAGCAGGCGGCGTTGGCCGGACGTCCCTATGCGGAGGCGATGAACCGGGTTCTC
>RFMG01000149.1 GCA_009927835.1 Verrucomicrobiota bacterium
GCCCCAGTTTTTTTGATCCGGAACGTAGCGCATCGAATTGAAGGTTTCATTGACCTTCTTGATCATCTCCATCTTGTCGGCCGATTGTGTCTTTTGAATAAACTCATTCCATCCTCCGGCATAGGGGGCGTTGATGTCGGCGTTCTTCTGTAGCTCCTCGGCCACGGATGCCAAAATGCCCGTCCATTTGGGAAATTTTGCAATCGGATCCTGCTGAACCACCTGATACTGGCCATCCCAAGCCCGGAGGCTTGCCGGAGTCAGCCACGCCGCCAAAAGGAAGATTACTGTCCATCCCACGGATTCAAATATACCCCATCCGAGGTTGAAGGAAATACTTGAGCCGACCCTCCTGTTGGAGGGATAGTTTTCCACTAACCGAAAGGACCTCCTCCACCATGGCCGATACCCCCACTCCCGCCGCACAAGATCCCTCCAAGCTAAAGATTTCAGGACCCCAAGTTCCCGAGGCACCCGTGAAGCGACCCGTCAAATGGACCACGGTGGCCGCGGGGGTTTTTCTCATCGTCTTCGCGTTGGTAGGTTTCGGGTTGGTGTGGCAGCAGGCGAACCAGAATATTAGCGACGAAAAAGCCAAGTTGCAGACCCAGATGAACCTCATCCTGGAAAGCCGGGGCAAGGATGTGGGGGGCTGGTTGAAGTCGCAGTTCGAGGTTCTCCGGAACATCGCCACCAACGAGTCCCAAAAAATCTACATCGACGCCCTGCTGGATCCCAACACCCCGGCCGACCGGCGGGAGGGGGCGGAGACCTTTCTCCGCAACTATCTCAAGCGGATGGCCGAGGATTTTGGCTTTGTCACCCCTCCGAGGAAGCTGGAGATCGACGCCAATGTGGTGCGGGACGGGATCGCCGGCTTGGCGGTGGTCAATCCCGACGGGCAGATTTTGGTGGCGAGCGAGTTCGTGCCTGCATTGAAGGAGGACAAGTTCCTCGACGTCCTGAAACAGAACGCCGCCCGCCAGAACGGGCTGTGGAACATTCACCTCGACCGGGAAAACGAGCCCAGCATGGGATTTATGCTGCCCATCTATCCGATGGATGCGAAGGACAACGCCAAACCGATCGCCTATGTCGTCGGCATCAAGCAGGTGGCCAAGGAGCTGTATCCTCTCCTCCAACAGGAGGGGGATCCCTCCAAGAGCGCGGAGATTTATCTGGCCCAGATCAAGCCGGGCACCGGAGACGGAACGATCCAGTATGTCTCCCCGCGTCTTCTCCCGAGACCGAACGGCATCAAGCCGTTTTCCTCCGATGAACCCAACGACCCGAAAAGCAGGGCCACGGCCTTCGCCCTCGGGAAACCGGGCGGCTTCGCCATCCTGCAAAGTTATCAGAACGTCCAATCGATCGTCGGCGGGACAAAGATCGAGGGAACCCCGTGGACCTTGGTCCGGACCGCCGATTTCACGGAGACGGTCGGCCCGGCCATACAGGAACAGCGGAAAGATCTCATCTCCTTTGGCCTGCTGATGGTCGTCGCCGTGGTCTCCCTGGTGATCGCCTGGAAGCACGGTGCTGAATTGAGGGCTTCGGCGGAGGCCCAACGGCTCAAGATTGCGGCGGAACGCTTCACCGGC
>RFMG01000210.1 GCA_009927835.1 Verrucomicrobiota bacterium
GCGCCAGCTTGATTCAGATTGCCGGAAATCACAGGAGCCGAGGCAACGGTGAAGGAAGCATTGAAGGTTTTCCCCGCGGAGCCGGTCACCTCCACACGAAGGCGGATGGGGTTGTTGCCCAAGACGGTGATGCCGGGATCCAAGGAGTTGGCGGCCACAGAGGCGCGCCCGTTGAGCGTCAGGTCGATCGTCCCGACATACGATTGGGTAGGATCGGCAAGCCCCACAGAAAGGGTGTTGTAGGTTTCCCGAACAATGACCGAGCACTGTTTGGTTACCGTAATAAAATCCACGTTCCCGCCATTGTCCACACCGCTGGTCTTGGACCAGAAATTGGCCGCTGTCACCCCCAGCACCTGGCTCTTGACCGCCTGAACGCCAGCGGTCGTGCTTGTGGGTTCGGTGTTGGAAAGAATCGTGACGTCTGGATTGGCCGCATAAGCCTTCACGCTACTCGCAGTTCGATTGGGAAGGATGACGTACGCATACTTTGCTCCCGTCGGGTTCGTCCCATGCTTGAGCAGGAGTTTGAGATAGGAATCGGTGTAGGTCGCTGGGTCGGAATCGGTCGGATTGATCGTTTGCCATGATCCGGAGTCCGATGTGAATTGGGCCTGCAGGTTGGAGGCGCCGTTCGGGAAGTAGTACCCGGCCACCCCATCCAACACGCACCAGGTTGGACTCGTGCTGGTGCTGACTGTCACGGGATTGGCCCACGTCGTTGGTGCCGTAAGAGAATAAGCAGTGTCCGCTATGTTGAACTTCGTTGTGCCTGTCTTGCCAAGCTTGCGATTCTCCACTGTGGTATCCACTTGCCCACCGCTGGTGCAAGTAATCCCAGCTCCCAGACACACAATTTCGTCATCCAACATGAACCACGATTTCTTGGCGTAAAGTTGGGTCCCTGCAGGGTGCTCAGACATTCCAGCCACCCCGTATTTTTTTTCGACCTGAGCGCCACCGACCCAATTCTGGTCCGTCACAGCATAATCAGGAGTCGCGCTTAAGTCTGCCGTCGTGCCGGGAAGATGGTACCAATCCACTGTCGCCCAGTAGGTATCCATGTACTGGGTATCTGGGTTGCCCAAATAGAGGTAGGTGACCCCAGCTCCCGTGTACCACCCCTTCAGATTGGTCGGTGAAGTGGTGTTGATTTCATACCCTCCCACTCGTTCCGACGACATGCTGAGACCAAAACTGAAGCCATCTCGATGTGCGGCCACGCGATCCATGGAAGGAAAGTGATATTGACCGACTGCCACTTGAGGCGAATCCGCAAACGCCAGCAACTGGGTAGCTATCTCGCTCGGGGCAAAGGACGCGACGGAACGGATGGTTTTGATCACTGAAGCACCGACTTTGGATTCATCCGAGGACGAGGACGCAATGGCCCGGCCGCGAACCATATCCATCATCGCCCCATGATACATCAAGGGCGCAAAACCATTCGGTATCCATCCATAGAGATTGGAGACCTCGGGATCGGTAATCTCCCAGGTGGAACCGGCGAGTAGTTTCACCAGGATCGAAATATTATCCATCAACTCCTGTCCATACGAACCGGTGTAGGGAATGTTGTAGTGGTAGATGAAAGAACCATCGGCGTACCAACCGTCCCCGCTCGTGACTGGTGTGAACACGCTGTCACCAGACCAATCCAAAGGATTGTTGCCGCTTAAATTCCCCTGTGCCTCTTCCAGTAAAAGTCTCCCACTGACCACGTAATCGGTCTGGGGATTGACGGGATGACCGGCGGTATTTTGCCAGAAGCGGGTGACGGTCGTCGTGTTGTTTCCAAGCAGAATTCCTTGAACCGCTGTAGTCAGAGCCACATTCGAAGTGTTCGCCCCCGTCAAAGCGCCCCACCAAAAATAGTCTTTGAAGTTCACGCTATTCGGGCCGTAATTATAAACCGCTTTGACGTAGTTCGCGATTTGGACCGAGGTCAGCGCACTGGGATTAGAAAGAAGTAGGATTGCCGCGTTGTTCAGCGATTGCGGAGCCGCGATCTCCCAGTCGTACCAGTTCGCGAATGCTGTGCCCGTTGAGGTGTAGACATTCGAAGTTAGCCAATCCAAGCCACCCGTAATGGCTGCCAAGAGGGTGGGATCTTGATACAGGGCACAACCCGGTATCGCATAGGCTTGGGCCATGTACTCCAACCGCTTGAAAGACCCCGCGATGTTCCCTGAGGCCACATCCGCACTGACCCCCCCCGGAATGGAGGCAGGAGGGAGGTCGCTCCACATGGCAAGGAGCGCAGACGCAGAGGCCCCGCTGCCTCCTCCTCCGCTGATCGTGATGGTGGGAGCCGTGGTGTACCCCGTCCCTGCGCTCGTTAAGGCGATGGCGGAAACCTTCCCTGCCAAAACCGTCGCCGTAGCGGTGGCACCTGTACCGCCGCCACCTGTAATTTGCACCGTGGGCGCAGTGGTGTAACCCGATCCAACGTTTACCACCTTGATTCCGCCCAGACCGAACATGTTCGTCTGATATCCCAACGCCCGGCTATTGATGCTGCTGAGACTTTTTGAATTCGTCACATCCGCGATCAGGGTGTCCCGCCATTTTTTGCGCAGGGCATTGAATTCGTCGTCCAAGGTGACCGCAACCGTATAGGTTTTGGTGGTGGCCCCATCCTGCGCCGTCACCAGGTTGGTGATCACATTCATCCCCGTCTGCAGTCGGATCGCTCCACTTGCCGTGCCGGAGGTCACATTGGTTCCATTCACCTTCACGGTGGCGTTGCTCTGCAACGCCGTCGGAGTTACCTGAATGCTGGCAACATTGCTCACCGTGGCGGTATAGGTGACGGTGTTGCTGCTAAAGGCGGGACTCAAGGTGCCCGAACTTAAAACCAAATTCGATAGATTGGCGTTGTTCGAAACGACCGCTCCCTCCACAACCAAGGTGAGTGTTGTGTCCACATAGTTTCCGTTCACATCCGTAAGCCGAATGCTGAGAGGATAACTTCCCGCAGCGGATATCGTGCCGGTGAGCAACCCCGTGGGGGAGAGAGATAGGGTGCCGGGCGTGGACCCGGTGCTGGCCCAAGTCAAAGGGGCTGTCCCAAAGCTGGCCGTCAATTGTTGGGTAAAGCTTACATTCGGCTGGATGGTGTTGACTGGAATTGCATTCGGATAGCTTGCGGGGACGATACCGACTTCCTTTCGGCGGAGGGGACGATTCCCTGTTCCGCTAAC
>RFMG01000219.1 GCA_009927835.1 Verrucomicrobiota bacterium
GGCATCAACCCGCCGTGGACCCCGTACGTAACAGCGACAGTGGTGTCAGTCCCTTCCTGCACAGCCTTCTCACATCCAGGGCATACAAAGATACTTTTTTTACTCTTGGTTCCAGTTGAAATATAGTTCGCCAACTTAACTGGCCACATTCCCCCATCCCCATCCGCATTCGGTAGCTTAAAAGAGTTATCCGCAGCATAAGCCATGGTGGCTACGCCAATCTGGTGCAAATTTGAAAGGCAGGCACCGCTTTTTGAAGACGCCAAGCCCCTGCTTATGGCAGGCACAGCCAATCCAGCCAAAAGACCGATAATGCTTATAACCACAAGTAGTTCCACAAGGGTAAATGCGATTGAAAAGGTTGATTTTTTCCAATTTATGTTCATCCCAAGAACCTATCGGATTATCCGGTCACAAGCAAATATATCATTTGACTTTTAGGCAAATTGTGTCAAACTCATGTCAGGTGACAAAATCACCGAAAAAACAAACCACGAAAGGAACATGAACATGAAAAACATAGTAAGTCTGATCCTGGCTGGAGTTGCTCTTATGGCAAACCAGTCGCATGCGGTAACATTCTTTGCCGATAACTTCGAGGCATCTGGTGCTGCAGGAGCAACTCATCTCGGCGCTCCTTGGGAAATGAATAAACAGGTATTTACGCCTGGCGGAGCGTATGTCGGTGGTTACTACCCCGGAGCCACGTTCGGGCCCAACGCCATTGTCTCAGGCCAAGGCGGTGCTGATCAGGGAACATATCAAGGCAAACTCTATCCCGATTATGATGGATGGTGGGGAGATTGGACCGACAACAAAGTGGTTAAAACATCCCTCCTAGTGTCCATAGTAGGACTCACGGCAGAAAACATTGCTCCTGGAACGATCCAAATGGACTTCGATTACAAACTTCAACCAAATCTTGGTCCTAACACCAGTGTGTACTCGTTTGCAAAAATCCTCTCTTCAGACTGGAGCCAAACTTGGTACACCGATTGGAGACAACTCACTGGCGGAGATTGGAGCCATGGCTCCAATGTCATGAGCTTTGATGGAAATCAGGTTGGAGCTAATTTACAATACGGATTCATGGTTGTTTCCTCCAATTATGAGCCCAATGCTGTATTCATTGACAACGTAACCATTAGCAATGTTCCGGAACCCTCCACCGCCTCCCTTCTCGGATTCGGTGTTGCTGGTCTCATCGCTACCCGCCTTC
>RFMG01000234.1 GCA_009927835.1 Verrucomicrobiota bacterium
GGAGTGTGAAGGCAGATTCGGTCCGAGGTGGAGTAGGGAGTTTTCAAGGCAGATTTTTTGCCGGAGCAGGCGGTCTCCAGCCGATGGAGAGCTTGGGCAAAGCGCTGCGGGTTGACCGGTTTGACCAGATAATCGACCGCCTCAAGATCGAAGGCTTGGACCGCATACTTTGCGTAGGCGGTGACCATGACGGTTTTTGGCGGCGGATGAAGCGCCTTCATGATATCGAAACCGGTTGCGCCCGGCATCTGGACATCGAGGAAGAGTGCATCCGGCCTCTCCTTGCGAATCAGTTTGAGGGCGGCGGCCTTGGTCCCAGCCTCGCCGACAACCCGAAAGTCGGGGTGCGGGGCAAGAAGTTGACGAAGCCTTTGAAGGGCCAGCCGCTCGTCGTCGCACAGAACTACACGGAGCACGGTTTTCCCTCCAGATCGAGAGTTGCCACGACATAGCCTTTGTCCTCAGTCAGGGTGAAACTGTGACGATGGGGATACCGGACGGCGAGCCGACGGCGGACCGCTTCCAGTCCCAGACCTGAGCCTTTTTGGGGGGTAGGAAAGTTTTCCAGAGTTCTTCACCTGAAGCGTGAGATGGTCAGCTTTGGCCCGGGCGGTGATGTGGAGGGTGAGGCGGGCAGAACTTTTGGCATCTCCGTACTTGAATGCATTTTCCACGATGGGTTGAAGGATAAAGCTGGGGACAAGGATTTTCCGGGTGTTTGACGGGGTGGTGATCCGGGTCTGTAGTTTGCTTCCGAAACGGGCTTTCTGAATTTTGAGATAGGAGGCGATGGCGTCGAGCTCGACGCAGAGCGGGGTGACCAGTTCATTGCGGTGATCAAGGGAGTATTTCAGGTAGGTGGCCAGTTCATCCACCATATGGGATGCAATTTTTGGGTGGGCGGGAATTTCGGCTGCTATCCCGTTGAGGGAATTGAAAAGAAAGTGGGGGTCGAGCTGGAACCGGATGAGCTGGAGTTCCATTCTCTGGACCTCCGCCTTGGCGTGCAGTTCCTCGATTTTTTCCTTCTGAACCAGGAGCTCGGCCTTGGACCAAAGATAGGCAAACGACCAGCTCAGGTAGACGAACCACATTAGGATGGAGAAGAGGGTCCAGCGTTGCCAGATGGGTACAGTTTGGCCGAGGCCTGTCGCGGGGCCGCTTAGATCGAGAAGAGAGACAAGTCCCTGCAGGATCGCGGAGTGGAGGGCGGCGGTAAGGCCAGTGATCAGGAGGGCCTGAAAAACAAAACTCGAGCGGTGCGTCCGATGGGTGCCGAGGTGGTGGTAAACCCGGCGGAGAACTCCCGAAAGGGCAAACCCCAGAAGAGTGGCGGCAAGGGTGATTTGGAGTGCTCGGATGAAGTCTTCCCGCATGACCGAACGGATGAGAAAGGCGATCAGGCCGAACCCCATCCAAAGGATCAAATTGATCCGCCAGAATCGTGGGGGGTGAAAAAGATTCTTACGAAGAGCCTCAAGCATGGGTTCAGCGTGGGCGAAAACGTTCGATAGGACAAAACATTTGGCACCATCCGACACAAATGTTTTTCGGGGCTTCAAGAGTGCGCCCGGAGTCAACTCCCTCCTGCTCATGAGATTCGACACTTTGTGACGAAGGCTCTACGAGTAAGACATGGCGGATCCCCAACATCAGGCGAAGTATTACACGTACAGCCAGATTCGTGCCCATGGGGCGATCGGGAACCTCAATGAGGGGGTAGTCATCCAGACGCATGGGGTTCATACGAGGCTGATCGCGTGGCCGGGAAACGGCTTTCAGACGGAAAGCGTGCATGTTTTGACGCTGAAGCCGGGGGAAGAGAGTGCCTCTTATGCGTATACCATGGCGGAGGAGGTTTTGATTTGTGCGGCTGGGCGGGGGGAGGTGTTTCTTCTGGACCGGTGGGTTTCGGTTGAGCCAGGAGATATCGCGTATTTTCCGGAAGGAGTCCCTCATGCGGTTCGAAACGCTTCGGGCAACAAGGACAATCTGGTGTTTGTTTCGCAAATCACCCCGCCCCAGTTCGATCTTTATACTGAGGCGGGATTTTATGATGTGGCGATGGGAGTGATGAACCATGAAGTCTGTTTTCATGCGGGTTTGAATGCGGACACGGGGACACTCAAAGCTCCGCTGGCTTTGAAATATCGGGAGACGGAATCGGCGGCGCGTTCTTGGAATCGTTCGTCGGCCGATATCCGGCGGGAAGGGGCATTGTACAATATGTTTCGGGGCACGCCGTTCGGAGCCTTGGGGAGTCCGGCGGTTTTTGTGATTTGGCCCGGAAGCGGTTCCCGCACGGCCGGGTTTAATTTCTGTTTCAGTCAAAACGAGCCGGATTTCGCCCATACCCATCCCGTCTCGGATGAGTGCCTCATTCTTTGGGGTGGGCGCGGGTCGGCCTATCTGGGGGAGCCGGGAGGATGGTGGGAGGTGGCCACGTTGGATTGTCTGCTTGCCCCATGTGGGGTGTTTCATGCCCCCAAGCAATCGGAGCAGGCTTGTTTCTGGGGCGGGTTTGCTTCTCCTCCCCAAATCGATCTCGCCCTTAAGACTCCGTACTACAAGAACGGCGTGTTTCAGAGCGGGCCGAGTGAAAAACTCGTTTATCCCGACACGGACGAGATCCGCGCCTTGTTTTCAAACTAAGCCGGTCACGATATTTCATCTTCCGTTGGGGCAAAGAGCCGGCGTTTGGGTTAACGGATTAAACCTTTTTCCGGCCTGTTTCGAAGAGTATTTGGCCACGTTCACCGAGTTTCAAAAAAATCGGCCAATACGGGGATTACGTTCCCTGCATGAAAACAAAATCAAAAATCATCGGAAGTTTCCTACCTGCCTTAATTCTCGGTGCGGTAAGCGCCTTTGGGCACGGCTCGATGGCGGATCCGATCAGCCGTTCGTATGAGGTTTTCCTGGAAAATCCGCAGACCCCGACAAGCGAGGCGGCGAAGGCCGCGATCGGGGTTGGTGGCACCCAGCCTTTTTATGACTGGATGGAAGTTCGGCGGCAAATTCCCGATTACAACTATCCGGCCGTCATTCCGGACGGAAAACTACCCGGGGTGGGATTGGACAAGTATGCCGGATTGAATCTGGTTCGGACCGATTGGCCGGCCACCAAGGTGGTCCCGGGCCCCAGACTTTGCCGTTTTTATGCCACCACCGTCCATGACCCGAGTTTTTTCAAGGCGTACATCACGCGGGAAGGATACAACCCCCGCGAAGCGCTCCGTTGGGCGGACTTGGTCGAACTTCCGGGAGCGGAAGCGACGACTCTGAGCGGTTCGAACTATTACATGACCCTGAATCTGCCTGTCCGCACAGGACGGCACATTCTCTACGTCATCTGGCAGAGAATCGACCCGGTGGGGGAGGTGTTCTTTTCCACCAGTGACCTGGATTTTGGAGGCGTGGATTACGGTGTGGCGGTCACCCCGGTGACACCACCGCCTGCGAGCACGACCTTGGTGGATCCGGCGACCCATACCCATGTGGACTCGGCAGCGGTCACTTTTTCTTACGTGAATCAATGGACGAGCGGCGGGCAGGGGGTTTTTCATATCAACAACACCTCGGTGGATGCGACCCGGGGTTGGACCCTGGAATTTGATTATCTAGGCGACATCACGAGCCTTTGGGAAGGCGTGATCTCGAGCCGGCTTGCAAATCACTATGTGATTCGCAACGCAGACTACAACGGGGTGATCCCGACTGGTGGAATTGTCGATGTTGGTTTTGTGGCAAACTTCACGACGGCCGGGCTCCAGCCGACGAATATTCTCTTCAACGGCGTCTCCACCACGGTTCCGGTTTTGTCCGTTTCCAACTTGGCACTGAACAGCGCGACGGTAGGCACCGCAACCTCCCAGACCTTGTTGGCCACTGGGGGAACTGCTCCTTACAGTTGGAGCGTCATCACAGGCACTTTGCCCGCAGGGTTGACCCTTTCCCCTGCCGGAGTTTTAAGCGGGACTCCGACGATGGCTGGTACGGCAACCTTTACGGTTCAAGCCAAGGATTCTGTCGCCGCTATCGCGACCCGGGCCTTCACGCTAACCGTGGCTTCCTCTACCACCCCCGTTACTCCTCCTGTCACTCCTCCCGTCACCCTGCCCACCTTGGCGGTGGGGGATGCGACGCTGACCTTGTCGGCTTCGACCGGAACTGTGACCACG
>RFMG01000088.1 GCA_009927835.1 Verrucomicrobiota bacterium
CGGCATTTCACGCAAAACTCCCCGCAAGGACGCAGGCTGAATCCGCTCATCCTGCAACTCTCCCTCGTAGTAAATTTGCCAAACATAGCCGGCATACTTTGCCCCCACCCCCGTTTTCGGATCACAACTCACCGTCCGCACTCCATCGCTCTCCCGTAGCGGGGGACCCTTCTCCCAACGGGTCATCCCCGTTGGACTTTTCTGCAAAACCCCATCCGTTCCCCTCTCAAAAAAAGAGACCCGCACCACCACCTTGGCGGGATCCAATCGGCCACTTCCGCTGATCGCTCGAACTGACCAGACGAGCGTCCGGCCTCCGTCCTTCGGCTTCTCCTCCGCCCCCGCCAAGGCCAGCTTCCTTGGACTTTTCGCCAAACTTTCCTCCCGCTGCCTCGCCACCTGCTCCAACCTGATCCTCTCCTCCAAAATTTTCGATCTCGCCATTGCCAGCCTCCGCACGCCCCCTCCCGCCTCGCTTTCCCGGATCAAGTCTCTCCATCGCTCCCAAGCCTTGGCGGTGTCCCCCCGCGCCTCCGCCAAAAGGGCGGCGGCCACCTTGACCCGTTGATGATTCGGATCCTGCACCCGCGCCTGCTCCAGCAATTTTTCCGCCAGGTCAAACTGGCCCCGGTTTTGCAGATCCCGGGCCTGGGCCAAAAGATCCTCCGCTTGGGGCGCCGCCGCCTTGGCATCCGAAACACTCAGCCGCACCCTCCCCTCGGGGAGCGGCAAATTGCGCAAAGCATCCCGCGACTCCTTTTCCTGCGCCGCCTCCAACACCGCCGCCTGGGGATCCAAATCCCACCCCCGCTCATCCCGATGCTCGCTTCGCCGCATCTCCAGTAACCCCAGCAAAACGACAACTTGAATCAGCACCAGACCGGCCGCCGCCCAAAACCACGTCCGGCTCCTCCCCTCCCTCATGGGGCCACCGTGGGGGAGTTGGTTCCCGCCGCCTTTCCACCCCCTTGCCAGGGAATTCCCAGTTGCAACCGCGACTGAAGGAAGCGGGTCAGATTCCCCATCCACTCACCCGCTTTTTCCCTCTCGCTCTGCAAAATCCCCTCCGGTGTTTTGGCCATCGCATACGGACGGAGAAAAAAAACGGAAAGGCAGAACATCAGCTGCAACAAAAGAATCCCTGCCACAAGATAGAGGGCAACCCCGTACATTTTCGGACGCACCCGGGATTGTCCCTCCCGGACCGGTTTTTTTGGTTCTCCACCCACCCCCTCACACTAACCCAAATCGCACTCCCGTCACCTCTGGGCTGGCTTGTCCTGCGCCACCCCTGGATCTTGACGCAACCAACCGACCGCCGTCCGGTCCAACAAACCAGCCACCTCCTGCCCCTCCAACCGAACAACCGCCCCCCCATCCCCTTTTCCTTTGGAAACCGTCAGCTTCAGCCTCTTGTCCCCCTTCCCCTCCAGCACAATCTCCACCTCCGATTTACCCAACTCCGCTTTGCTTGGCACTCCCGTCCACCGCTCGACCTCCAACCCGTCCAGGCGGGATACAAAGTTCGACACAGGCGCCGCCTCCGCATCCCCGGAACGCGCTTTCCATCGCCCGTCCGCACCTGCCCGGTACTCTTTTCGGTTCCCTCCGACCGACCAGATCAATCCCTCTACGGGCCCGAATTCGGAGGGGATCAGTTTTTTGGGCAACCAACCCAATCGCGACTCGGGAATACCCCGTGCCAAAGCGACCGGAACCACCATCGCTCCCGACGTCGTCGAACCCCGGACAAAAACCTCCTCTTTCGTCTCATCCCCCAACTGGATCGTCTCCACTCGGTTGGTCGCCCCACCCCATTTCAGAGTGATCGACTGCCTGGGTTTTGTCAGACCCATCCTCGCCGGATCCTCCGTCGGCAAAAATCGGTTCGCCCGGATCTCCATCAACGAATCCAGCCACTTGTCCACCCTGGCGCCGTCCGCCGAACGTGAACTTGCCCCAAAAAGAAGCCTCCAACCCGTCCCGCCGGGCAATTTTTCCAGCCTGTACTCCTCACCCTTGCCCGAAAACTCCACCGAATCGATCTGCCCCGCCTGGCCCAAGGTCACCAACCTCCTGTCCCGTACCCGATCCGCCATTTTTCCCAACCCCTCGATGGCCGGTTTCGGCAAAAGAAAAACCGCGGTTTGATCCGCCACCTTGGCAAAAACCTGGTTTGTCTCCTTCGGATCCGACAACCCGATCTGCAAAATCCGATTCGTCCCCCCCCATCGCGTCTCAAAGGACTGCGCGGGCGCGTTCAACCCATACAGGGCCAAATCACCCCCGAAATCGGAGATAAACCGGGTCGCCTTAAGAGCCGAGATCTCCCCCAAGACCCCCTCCACCGCCGTGGGATCCGCCGGTGCCTCCACCGGTTTCAAAATCGACCACTTTCCCTCCTTTTTTTTCACCTCCACCTCCAGGGTCCCCTGGTGAAGCAGCAACTCCTGCACATCGGAGACCGGCAAAGGCATCACCCTCTTCTCCCTCCACTCCGTCAAATCCTTGTCCATCGCCTCCGCCAACTGATTCTGCACCACCGCAATCCTCTCCCCCTGTCCCGCCGACTGAATCCGGGCATAAACCCCGCCCGGGATCGGGGTATCCCGACCCGTCTCAACTCTCAGCTCCCCCTCCTTCGTCCGAATCACCAGCGTCCGCGTCGGTTGGCCCAAACCAAAACTCTGCAGCAGGGCCCCCTCTTTTTTTCCCGGAGGCAAGGTCTGCAGGCTTTCCACAAACTGAACCTCGGAAAGCAAACGCCCCACCGTGGTTCCATCCGCCGCGCCCTGGATCGGCTTCTCCAAATCCCACGCCCCCTCCCCCTTTTTCCTGAAAGCGAAATCCCCCTTGGGTCCCTTGAGCTCGATCCGGTCCGCATCCCTGACGGGAAGATCGGTGATTCTTCTCGCCTCTTTGGCCATCCGCTCCGTGCCGGGCACTTTTTTCTGGAGAAAACTCAGGGCGCCCAACATCAGCACCATCAAGCCCACCGCCACCAGCAGGGAACGCGTGCTCATCCGTTGCCCCGCATCAACTCCGGCGCCGCCACCAGACGAGCAAACCCAGGATTCCGGTCAGCGCTGGGATCCCCAGCAAAGTCCCCAATGTGATGATCCGCTGCTGCACCTCGTCCAGGGAAACGGAGAAATCCTTGGGTGTTTTGGGGGAAATGCCCAGCGAATCGCTTCTTCCCAAAACCCACTGGATCGAGTTCACCATGAAGTCCACCTCCAAGGGGGAAATATTCTGGTTGGCAAAGGCGGAGGCCGAACCCACGACGACCGCCCGCAAAGCCGGACTCTCCTTTGCTTTGTCCCCGGGAACGCTCCCGTCCACCACCGCCGCAACCGCGAACGGACCTTTCCGGTCCTCCCCGTCCACAAAATCACTCTTTTTTCCGGCAGGCAACGGCCAGGGTTTGGCCCAGTAGCGGTCCGAGGTCTCCACCAGCATCTCCGATTTCACCGGACTCGCCGCCACAACGGGCTTGATCGTGATCGAGCGGCTCGGGCCAAAACGCAGGGATCCCCCCACATTTTCAATCCACTGGATCGCCGGATGGCCTGAAAACCGCGTCCCCACCGTCTCCTCATTGACCCCCTGGGTGAGCCCGGCGGTGCTCAATACCGCGACCTTTCGGAAGATCTTGTCCGCATCCACCACCACCCCCTGCTCCGCCAAGATGCCCTCCAAACCGGTCGGAGCTCCCGGGTCCAGCAAAAGAAGCAGCCGACCTGGTTTTCCAAGATACGCCTGCAAGGCAGCGACCGCGGGTGCCGGAAACTGGAATTTGGGCCCAGCCACCATCACCGCATCCGCATCCGCGGGAACCCCCTCCTGCTCCCCCAGCTTCAGGGGCGTCAATTCGACATTCTGGGAGGAGAGGCGGGCCGAAAGCAGGGAGTACCCCGCCGGATCCCGATCCGTCGAATTCAGGTTGTACTCCCCCGATCCCGACGTGACATAAACCTTGGCGGGCTTTCCCTGCACCAATCCGCTGATCGCAGAGGAGATTTTTTCCTCCGCTTGGAACGATTTCACCCGCGCCGCTCCACCCGTCATCATCGCCCCCGGGTCGATCTCCGCCATCTCCGCCACCTTCAGAACACGCGATCGGTCCCCGTACTGGACCAGAATCACGTTCTCGTTGCTCGTCAGCTTGAACTTTTCCGCCAGCTTTTGGGCGGCCTGAAAATCCAGATAGGGCTGCACCAGCTCCACCTTCACCTTGCCGCCACTCCGATACTTGTACTCGTCCAGCAGCTTCTGCACGTCCTCCTGGATCAAGCTTCCCGTCGCATCCGCCTCCGGAGCCAAAAAGGCGGTCAACGTCACCTCTCCTGGGAGATTTTTCAGCAGATTGAGTGTTTGCCCCGATAACTTCTGGAACTGGTTCAGGGAAAAATCGGCCCGCCGGTAGTGCCTCCAGCTGATGTAGTTCACCCCCGCCAAAAGAAAAACCAGGATGGGCAGGAAAATCCACTGATTGATCGACTGGGTGCGCCGTTCCCGGCGAAGGGCGGACAGCGGAGGAGGGGTGGGACGACTCATCGGGTTACCCCTTCAAACGGCGCCCCACCATGACCTGCCGGGTCAGGATCAGGAAAAACACCGTGCCACTCAGATAAAAAACCACCGGCCGGGAATCAAACAACCCCGCGCTGAAGGAGCGCATCTGCTCCAGGGTGAAAATGTAGTTCAACGCCTCCCTCCATCCCGGATCCCTCACCAGATAACTCAGAAAACCCGAGAAAAAGAGGAGGGCGATCAGGGTGAACGAGATCATCGCCGCCACCGCCTGATTCCGGGTCAGAACGGACGCAAAGAGACCGATCGAGAGATACAGCATTCCCACCAAGGTCACCATCAGGTAGGAAAAACCCAACGGGATCCATGCCACGGGAACCGCCTGGTGCGTGACCGTCTGGAAAATCGCCAACCCCAACAGCGACGGAATCCAGAGCAGCAGATAAAAGAAAAGCACCCCGAGGAATTTCGAAAGGATCACATCCCCGTCCTTCACGGGGGCCGTCAGCAACATCTCGATCGTTCCCGTCTTATACTCCTCCGAGAAAAGCCTCATCGTCAGGATCGGCACAAGAATGATCAAAAGAAACCAGAAATGAAAAATATAGAAATAAATCTGCATCACGGTGAACTCCTTCACCCCTTGCTCCAGATACGCCACACACTGGCTGAAACTGAAGCCGTTGATCAGCGACATGCACGTCAGCAACACCCACGCGATCGGCGAGTGCAAAATCCCCCCCACCTCCCTCTTCCAAAGAATCCATAAAGCACGCGTCATAAATTAATCCTGGGTCAGCTCCACAAAAACATCCTCCAGACGCGCCTTCTCGCGCCGAAACTCCCTCAAGGGCCACTGCTCCCTCTTGATCAACCCGTCCACTTCACCTCGGATATCCTTTCCGGGCGCCGCCGTCACCTCAAAGGAGATCCACTCCCCGGCCCGGTTCAGTTCGGTGACCAAGCTCACCTCGGAAATTTTGCTTAACTTCTCTTTCGCAACGGCAGGATCCGCCTTCACCTCAATCTGCAGGGCGCCTGCCTGCACCCGCTTCTCCAGGTTCGCCAAGGTGTCCGAGGCCTCGATCTTTCCCTTGTTGATGATAATCGCCCTCCCGCACACCATCTCCACCTCCGATAAAATATGGGTGGAAAGCAGGATGGTCCTGTCTTTGCCCAACTCTTTGATCAACTCCCGGAACGACCGGATCTGGTGCGGATCCAGTCCCGCCGTCGGCTCATCCAAAATCAAAAGCCTCGGATTGTGCACCAGGGCATCCGCCAAGCCGACCCGTTGACGGTACCCCTTGGACAGGGAACCGATGATTTTTTTTCTCACATCGCTCAGACCACACTGGTCCAGGGCCAAGCCGACCCGGTGGGAGATCTCCCCGCGGGTCACCCGCTTGAGACGCCCCCGGTACTCCAAAAACTCCTCCACCCTCATCTCCGGGTACAGGGGAACATTCTCCGGCATGTATCCGATCCGCTGACGCACGAGCAGGCTGTCCTGCGGCAGTTTGGCACCCGCCACTTCAATCTGACCGTCCGTGGGGGGCAAATATCCCGTCAACATCCGCATCGTGGTCGACTTTCCCGCCCCGTTCGGTCCCAAAAAACCCACCACCTCCCCTTTTTCGACCGAGAAACTGATCCCACGAACCGCCTCCCCCCCCGCATATCGTTTCGTTAAATTTTCAACCTGGATCATTTTGAGTTTCAAATTTTATAAACCTTATCCCAAAGGTCAAGTGAGCCGTTCGGAAATCCTCTCGACAATGCGGGTGGGCATCGTTTCCCTTGGGTGTGCGCATCGTTGCCGTTGTGAATCAAAAAGGGGGCGTGGGAAAGACCACCACCGCCATTCATCTGGCCGCTGGAGCAGCCGAGGCGGGCCGTCGCGTCCTCCTGGTCGACCTCGATCCCCAAGCCAACGCCACCAGCGGGCTGGGTCTTGAGCACACTCCTGGAAAAAGCCTCTACCCAGTCCTTCTCGGCCAAACGCGGGCTTCCGATATGCTTCAACCCTCGCGCCACCCCAACCTGCAAATTCTCGCTTCCGAGCTCGACCTTGCGGGGGCGGAGATGGATCTCGCAGGGATGGAAAACCCGCTCATCCACGTCCGCCAAGCCCTCGACCCCTTGCGGCTGGATCCCGCATTCGACCTCGTCATCCTCGACTGCCCTCCCAGCGTCGGCCTTCTCATGACCAGCGCCCTCGTCGCTGCAGAAAAGATTCTCGTACCCGTCCAGTGCGAATACTTCGCTCTCGAAGGGGTTGGAAAAATCCTTAATTTGATCGAGCGAATCAAACAGGGAGGCCTCAACCCATCCCTCTCCATCCTCGGCATTGTTCTGACCATGTACGACGCCCGGACCCGCCTCAGTCAACAGGTCAGCGAGGACCTCCGGAGCCACTTGGGAGAACAGGTCATGGGAACGATCATTCCCCGCTCCGTCCGCCTGGCCGAGGCCCCCAGCCACGGCAAAACCATCTACGAATACGACAATTCGGGTGCCGCCGCCGCCAGCTACCGCCAGCTCACCACCGAATTCCTGTCACGCTTATAAACTTTTCCACCCCCTGCGAAGTTCCGACCAGGAGAAGATCCGCACGCCGCTTCCCAAACACCCCAGCACAGATCACCCCGGGAATCCCCTCCAGCTCCCTCTCTTTTTTTACAGGATCGGAAACTTTCCACCCGTACACATCCAGAATCTCCCCGC
Source organism: Verrucomicrobiota bacterium (assembly GCA_009927835.1). GTDB lineage: Bacteria > Verrucomicrobiota > Verrucomicrobiia > Methylacidiphilales > Verrucolacustridaceae > Verrucolacustris. The sequence goes on from RFMG01000088.1 coordinate 7,261, forward strand.
CGTTATCCGTGATAAAATTCTTTCGCCAGACCGGCCGACCTCCCCTCCTGCGAATCTCCCTCGCCACCTGAGCCCGCGCCATCGGCACAACCTCCAGAGGCACGGGAAATTTTCCCAACCGCTTCACCAACTTCGACTCATCCACAATGCAGATGAACTTTTTCGCCGCCGTGGCAATGATCTTCTCCCTCGTCAACGCACCCCCGCCCCCCTTGATCAGCCTCAGCTTCGGATCCACCTCATCCGCACCATCCACGTAAAGGCTCACCTTTTTCGCCTGACTCAGATCAAAAACACGGATCCCTTTTTTCCGTAAGGCTCGCTCAGTCTCTCTCGAACTCGGCACCGCCCCCCGCACCCACCCTTTTTTCAATCCTTCGATAAAATACATCGTCGTCGAACCCGTCCCCACCCCCAGCACACAACCCCTAGGCACATATTCCAAGGCAGCTTCCGCCGCCTCTTTCTTTAACTCACTCCGATGCACTCTTCTTTTCTGTGATTTTTCCACGGATGCGTCAATCTATCCTCTAGGATGTCCGCCACCCACCTCCATCTCGATTGCCCCTCCGGCATCAGCGGGGACATGTTTGCGGCCGCCCTGCTCGACCTCGGTGTCCCTCTCTCTCTCTTTCAAGACGCCATCCAAGGCCTTCACCTCCCGGAAAAAGTCATCCTGAAAACGGAGCGATCTCTCCGGGGCGGCCTGGCCGGCACCCGCTTTCTTGTCGAAACTCCTCACGAACACAATTCCCATCACCACTCTCACCCCCACGATCACTCCCATGAGCACGAACACGGTCGCTCCTGGGCTCAGATCCGTGCCCTTCTACAAAACTCCCACCTCACTCCCCCCGTCAAAGAGACCGCCCTCAAGATCTTTCACCGTGTCGCCGAAGCCGAGGCCCG
>RFMG01000014.1 GCA_009927835.1 Verrucomicrobiota bacterium
CGTGCCGCCAGTCTGCGTGAATTTACCCGTGTGAAAAGGCTCCCAACCCAACACCAACTGATTGGGGTTAAAATTCCCGCCGTTCGAGACAGATAGATCCCCGTTGAAAACAAATGCGTTGACTCCGGAATTGGGAATTCCAGCTGCGGCCCCCCATAGTGGGGTGCCCCAAAGCTCTGCTTGATCATAGAATCCCGCTGGGGAATCAACCCAGATATTCCCCGGAGCACCGACCAGCGTCTGGGCTTGAGTGACCTGTCGGGTGCTTATGGTGAGCAAGCAGAACAGAGAAATTATTGCGAAGGTAGCGCGATTTGTGGGAATCATAGAAGGGCTCCTTTTTTCATATTATTACACCTAAAGGAAATTTGCTCCAGTTCCCAAAAATCGCCATAGCAACAAGTTTTAAAAACATGCCAAATTTTATCACCCTTGAAACCAGCCACCCGGCAAGATTATGATAAGTAAAGCTTATGGAGTGATGTTCAGCCGCATGAACACCCTCGGTGCGCTTCCCGTCGGCAGGGAGTAGAGGAATCGTTCATATCCGTCCGGCGCCCCGGCGGTTCCCAGCGAAATCCCGGCCGGGGCCCTGGTCCAGCTCGTGAGGTTGGTGGAGTACTCTGCCACCACCTGAAACGTGCTGGAGCTGGCATTGGTTCTGACCCATGACGAGATGGAAAGAGTCGAGTTGGAATAAGTGGCTACAGGTTGGTTGGTGGCAGTGGAAGGGCTACTGCCACCACCCACGGCATATTTCAGCAGCAAATCCGAAGTGGAAGCCTGCCCTCCGCTCCAGGTCGCGAGGCTCTGGCCCGAGCCCAGAGAGACATAGGAACTGGCATCCAGATCCACGAAAGAGACGAGCCAGCTACCATCCGGCATGGCCAAAACCCCGGGCAGATACGCCCGCCGGCTCTGCGGGTCGAGCGAAGCAGGTCCCGACCAGCTGAGGCCTCCATCCACACTCAGCATGCCGCGCAACCGGATATTCATGGTGGCGGGATTTCCTCCCGGGGTGCCCGGTTGGTCCGAGTCCTCATCGGTGACAAAGACACAAAAAATCCGGCCGTCTGCCTGACGGGCGATCCACGGAGCCATCGCCATGTGATTGGTTCCCCGGGCCGAGTAAAGCAGGTTGCTCTGCCCGTTGGTCCAGGACCACGAAGCACCGCCGTTGGTGGAGCGGACGGCACGAAGGACATTCGGATAAGGGGCCGCGTCCGCCACGCTTTCGAACACCGCGAAAAGCTGGCCGGGAGAGCTCTCCACCACACTCACCATGCCATCCCGGGAGAGATTGCTGCTTTGCACCGACCGCCCCACGGTGACCGGGTTGGTCCAGACATTCGCCGAAGGATTCCATGTCTCCATGGTGACCCACTGATGGTTGATCTGGCCTTGGGTGTAGGGGGTCCACTCATCATCGTAATAACATTGGAGCGTTCCATCGCTCCGCTCCAACAGGTAGCTGGCCCAGAGCCCCCCGCTGATCGAGGAATCCAGACTTTGGGCACTCGAGGCGGCCACATCCGAATGCCAGCTCCAGTTGGTTCCCCCATTGGTGCTGCGGGCCACGCGAATGGCATATGACCTAACGGAGGCCAAGGAGCCCCGAAAACGATTTTCCCGGTAGCTGTAGAGCAGATCCCCATTCCGGGTGCGAAGGAGATGCCCG
>RFMG01000227.1 GCA_009927835.1 Verrucomicrobiota bacterium
TTTGATCCGCCACCTGGTTCCACTGGGTTCCAAGATTATCAACGCTCGTTTCCCCCTCATACGCCAACCCCGGATTTCCGGTCGGATCTTGCCGCAGCTCGTTGGCATCGTAGGTGCCGGGAATGAACTGTCGTTTAAACTCAATTTTTGCAGACGGCTTCTGCTGCTGGGTCTGAAAGAGGTTGTTGATTTGGGTCCTCGCATTGACGGTGACCGTGAAATTGGGATCTTGGTACATCACATCCGCGAAGGTGTTGGGTTGCTGGTCGCGGATGTACTCATCGGGGAAAAAGTCCTGGGTTACATATGCATCACTCAAAACGTTGACCCTGGATCGGGAGCTCAGCGAGGGGGCATCGAAAGCGGGGGCACGGTCCGCATCGACGGGGTTTCCGCCCTTCATGATCGTGGTGTTGTGTTTGTAGGGGAAGTAGTAACGCCCCCGGGGAGGCAACGAGTTCGTCGGGCGCTCCGCCGTGTCGTCGTAAATCTGGTAGCCGCGATCGTTGATGTACCAGCCGCGCAACGCGACCTCGGTCAGGGGATGGTCCGAGTTTTTTCCGGGCGTGATGTAGGTCGCCTCCGCGCCTCCCGCCCAACCCCGCCTTCCATAATTTGCCAGTGTCACACCTGCTTTGAGCTTGTCGGTCACCGCAAACCTGTAGGTTCCTATGACATACGTCCCCAATCGGGAGACCGAACCAAAGCTGATATCCGGCGAGTCCCCCATGTCCCTTTCGTATAACGCGAGGTAGGGAAAGTAGAAAAAGGGCACATCCCCGAAGTAACCGACGGAATTTTCCACAATCGTTTTGTCCCCGGGATAGATCGAAACCGAGGAGGCCTTGGTCTTCCAACCGGGGGTTTCCCGGTTGTCCGTTGAGTAATCTCCCCCCGCGATTTCGTAATGGCCCAGCTCCGGACTATCGATCGATTCTCCCTCCACCATCATCTTTCCATCCAGGAAACGGAACTTCTCCGAGAGCATTTTTTTGGTCCGAAAATTGTACGTCAGCAGATCTCCCCGGTAGATTTGGCCCAACATATAGAGTCGGACATTTCCCTTGGCCGTCGCCTCCTTGCTCTGCGGATTGAAATGAACCTCATCCGCCATCAAAACATCCCCCCCGTACGTCACCACCACGTTGTCTTTCGCATAGTAAATTCCGCCTTCATAGCGATTCACACCATCCGAGGTGATCTGCAGCGGTGGTTCAACCGACTCGGGAGCCTCCTTCGTCTGCGCATGAGTCACGCTCCAACACCCCCAAGAGAGTAAGGCACAAAAAACAGCCCTCCATGAGTAGTTTATTTGCATAGGATTGCGTAAAAAGTTCTAGCGAAAGGATGCCTCCTGCCCAGTCAAATCCACCTTTGCAAAAGAAGGCCTGATTACCGTTATAAGTTGCTTTTTGAAAGTTAGTTGCGACTCCAATCCAGCATCCGCTCAATAGGTGCTCGCGCCCTCTCGATGACCTCCCGGCTTAACACCAACTCCGGGGACAAACTTTCCAACGCCTCCACCGCCTTGGCCAGGGTATTCATCTTCATGTATCGGCACTCCCCGCATGCGCAGCGATCCGTTGGACCCGCGATAAATTGCCGATCCGGCATCTCACGACGCAGCCGATGCAACATCCCCTCCTCCGTCACCACGATAAAAGCCCGCGCAGTCGAATTTTTGCAGTACCCGACCATTTTTTCTGTCGAGCACACCTCATCCGCCAACGCCCGCACCGCCCTTGTGCACTCCGGATGGGCCACCACTCGGGCCTCCGGATGCTCCCTCCGAATCTTGTCGATGGAAGACGCAGTGAACTCCATATGGACATAACAGTCCCCGTCCCACAGCCGCATTTTTCTGCCGGTTTTTTGGATGACCCAATCCCCCAGATTGCGGTCCGGAAGGAATAGAATCTCCCGATCTTCAGGAACTCTTCCAACAATCTTTTCCGCATTTCCCGAGGTGCAGATGACATCACTCTGCGCCTTCACCGCGGCTGTGCAGTTCACATAAGAAACGACGTACAGCCCGGGATTCTCCTCCAAATAGGCCCGCAACTTGTCCGCCGGACAGGAATCGGCCAAGGAACAGCCAGCCTCCAGATCCGGCATCAGCACCTTTTTCCCGGGATTCACAATTTTTGCGGTCTCCGCCATGAAATGAACCCCACAGAACAGAATACAATCCCCATCCGCCTTCTGCGCCTCATAGCTCAATCCCAACGAGTCCCCCACATAATCAGCTACCTCTTGAATTTCCTTGGGCTGATAGTTATGTGCCAAAACAACAGCTTTTTTCTCCTTCTTCAAATCGAGAAACTTTTTTTGCAAAGGACTCACCCAAACACCATGCCCCAAAAACCGATCTCAAACAAACCACCACTCACTTTTCCAACGTTCCCAATTCCAAGGCTGACAAATGCCCCTGATCCCCTTAAAAAGATTACGTGGACGAAGCACACACAGGTCTAGGCCTCCTCTTTCTTCTCGCCGCGTTTGCCCTATGCGGCGGGATTGTCATCTGGCTCATCATCTCCGAGGGGATCCGCCACAATCAGACACCCCCGCAAGATACCCCAACAAACCACCCCTAGATATCCTCGTTCTTGGGGCTTTGTCCAAGCGGTTCAAAATAAAATCAATTACTGAACTCACCTTGTTAGAAGTTGATTTATAAGTACCTAAATCAATGGTAATCAACTATTAAGGTTTTTCGTGATGTGCAACTTTACACTCAAAATAACGTTTTTATACATAAAATTTAATTGACCCTATACCACCTACTTGTAGTGTTGGGCGAACACAAGGAGTAGTATGAAATGCCCAAAATGTAATGTCGAAGAGGATAAGGTGATTGATTCACGCCCCTGGAAGGAT